>JBGPNE010000449.1:0-3646 GCA_041487335.1 Pyrinomonadaceae bacterium | reverse complement strand
GAAATGGGGAACGGGGGAACGGGGGATTGACGGCCACCAGCCTAGACATAGCAGTGTGGTGTAACAACGCTCCTTTACAACGGCTTTCTATCTTTCATTTTCCATTTACCATTTGTCATTGGCTTCAGTGCGGGGCTAATCGGAAATGACAACTGTGAAATGGAAAATAACAAATGGAAACTGTGCTGTAGCTCGGCGACGGTCGGCACTAATCGTAAAGCTACATCGGTTACACCGCACTAGTTCCATTGTGCTTCTGAATTTCTTCGCGACCGGGCTTTTGGCTGTTGCCGTTTCCCTGTTCCCCTGTTCCCCTGTTCCCCCGTCCGTCCGCGCTTCGCGAGATGACGCGACGGGTGTTTCCACTGCCACACGCGAGGGCCGGCTGACTGTATTTGATGACGTCTGGCAGACGATTCATGACCATTATTATGACCCAGCCTTTCGCGGCCTCGACTGGGAGGCTCAAAGAACAACCTTCCGCACTCTGGCAGCCGAGGCTACTAACAGTCAGGAACTCTACGGCGTGTTGCGCCGGATGGTCGGTTCCTTGAACGATGCTCACACCCGCGTCTATGCGCCCGAAGAAAGGTTTGACTGGTGGAATCCGCGATTTGTGAGTATAGGCCTGGCGCTGAGGGAGGTTGAAGGATTGCCAACAGTGGTCCAAGTCGAACACGGCTCGGCGCCCGAACGTGCCGGTGTTCGTCCGGGGGATGTAATCGCGAGCGTGAATGGCGAACCCGCGTCGTCTCTGATTCAGCGGCGGTTGACGGACCAGTCTCGCCTATCAGCCGCCTCAGCGAGCTTGCGCGTGGCCGCGACGCTGACGGAAGGAGCACCAGAAACTTCAGTTGAGCTGCAGTGGCAAGGCAAGAACGGCAGGGTGAAGTCTGCACGATTTCAGCGTCGCTGGCGCCAGCGGCAACTCGGTCTCCGGATTCGACGCGAACGGAGAAAATATGCGGTGATCGAGATCGATGCTTTCACTCAATCGCTCGCCCTCGACTTTGCGCGCGCATTCAAGGAAAAGCTGCAGGGCGTGCGCGGTATTGTTATCGATCTCCGTGCGAACGGAGGTGGCGACGCCGAAGCTATGGCAGAAATTGCTTCCACCTTTCTGGGAGAAGGAATCAGTCTGGGACAGTTTAGCGATCGTTGGGGCAGTAATTTCAAAATCACAACCCGCGCAAAATCGCTCTTCGGTCCGGAATTGATAATTCAGACGAAACTTCCTCTAATCGTGCTGACTAGCGATCGTACATCCAGCGCTGCCGAGATTTTCGTTTCGGCGTTCAAGACGGCCCGGCGCTCTACGGTCATCGGTACTGAAACCTGCGGTTGCGTGCTGGCAATTCGCACGCGCCACACGTTGCCCGATGGCGGCGTGCTTGACGTCAGCGAGCTTGATTATCGAACTGCCGAAGGCGCGCGTCTCGAAGGAAATGGCACCAGACCTGACGAGATTGTGATCGTCGAACGCCGCGATCTGTACGCCGGTCGAGATCGGGCTCTCGAGGCAGCGTGGGGACGACTGGAAAGACTTCGGCGCAGTCAGCCCTCAGATTCTTTCGTTCGTACGCCACCTTAAAACCTCCGAGCGGCCATTCTCTCCAACCTCATGCTATGATTCACCCTGGTTTCCGAACCCGCAGGTGAATCAATAATGCTCTACCTATCGCAAGTGTTGAGTCGCCCCATCCGCGACCTTGAAGGCGAGCGTGTGGCGACCATCAAGGACATCATTGTGCGCTTGGGGGATGAAGATCATCCGCGGGTTACGGGCTTGGTGGCGCGCTATCGCCGCCGAGATTTCTTTGTCTCCCGCTGGCGTATCACTGAGCTCAATGAGCAGGGCGGGCGACTCAATTCAGACATTCTCGATCTGAGACCTTTCGTCCGGCGTGATGGTGAAGTTCTACTTGCTCGCGACGTGCTCGATAAGCAACTGATCGACGTGGACGGTAAGCGCGTTGTGCGTGTGAATGACGTTCAAATTATCGAGGCAGCGGGGGAATGGAGAGTAACTGGAGCAGACGTGAGTTTGCAGGGCCTTTGGAGGCGACTAGCTCCGGCGGGATTCATGGGAACGAGAAGGGCTGTGGAAGTGATTGACTGGTCTGACGTTGGTTATCTTGCAACCGACGCGGCAACAGTCCAGTTGAAGTCATCTAGCGGGAAGCTTGCACGGCTGCATCCGGTGGAGATCGCCCGTCTCGCGCAAGCCCTCTCCTACCATCACGGCTCCGAAGTCGTCGAGTCACTTGACGATGAAACGGCGGCGGAGACCCTGGAAGAAATGCCTGCGGAGCGACAGGCCCGTATTCTAGGGGACATGGACGAGGAACGGGCAGCAGACATTCTGGAATGGATGTCTCCGAACGAAGCGGCTGACGTGCTTGGTGATCTACCAGAAGAAAAAGCCGAAGAGCTACTCGGCTTAATGGAGGACGAAGAACAGGCCGAGGTCGCCGAGTTGCTGCCTTACGAAGACGATACGGCTGGCGGTTTGATGACCACAGAGTTTGTCACCTTGCCGCGGGAGCTAACCGCAGGTGAGGCGCTGGCACGTTTGCGCGAGATGGCCAAGACGCCAAACATGATCTATTACCTTTACGTAGTAGAGGGCGAAGGTTCGTGGAAACTCGTAGGCGTGATCGCGCTGCGAAGTCTGATTCTGGCTGACCCTTCGGCGCCACTCTCCGAAGTGATGCGTACTAAGTTTCAAACGGCGCATCCGGATGAACCGGCAAAAGACGTTGCGCAGAGGATCGCCGAGTACAATCTGCTGGCATTACCGGTCGTGGATGAATCAGGGGACATTCTCGGCATCATCACAGTCGATGACGCAATGGAGATTCTGCTGCCGAAGGATTGGCGGCAACGATTGCCGAGATTGTTTGGTTAGTCTGACACAGTAAGTGAGCGAGGAACCTCCAAGTGGCGGAATCACGTGCAGCGGTACGGGCCGCGGGGCGGCGCTTGTTGCGGCGCGGTGCTCGTGGTCTGAGACACACCGTTGCACGACGCAAAAGGTTGATCGGGTTTCTGGCGATTCTTGGGCCAGGAATGATCACTGCCAACGCAGGTAATGATGCGGGTGGCATCGCGACCTTTGCCTCTGTAGGAGCGGAACTCGGCTATCGTCTTCTCTGGGTCCTCATTCCCATCACAATCAGCCTCGGTCTGGTTCAAGAAATGTGTGCCCGCATGGGCGCCATTACGGGGAAGGGACTCGCCGATCTGATCCGTGAGCACTTCGGTGTTCGCTGGACAGCATTCGTAATGCTTGCCCTTTTGATCGCGAACGGTGGTGTCACAGTCTCGGAGTTTGTGGGTATCGCGGCCGCTACAGAGTTATTTGGAGTGTCCCGATACCTTTCCGTCCCGCTCGCAGCGATTAGCATATGGTGGCTTGTTGTTAAGGGGTCTTACCAGAGAGTTGAACGTGTGTTTCTTTTAATGTCACTGGTGTTCCTTGGCTACATCATCTCTGCCTTTCTCGCACATCCTGGCTGGGGGGCGGTTGCAGTTGGCCTGGTCAACCCAAGCTTCAGCTTAAGGCCAGCTTACCTGTTTACCTTTGTCGCCGTTGTGGGCACGACGATTTCGCCCTACATGCAGGTTTATGTTCAGTCGTCAGTTG
>JBGPNE010000448.1:0-3647 GCA_041487335.1 Pyrinomonadaceae bacterium | reverse complement strand
GACCTTGGACTTTCGGTACCGGTTCAGTTTAGAGTTCAAGCTTTAGCTTGCGTCGCGAATCGGCAACCTAAAGGTTGAACTCTGAACTTCCGGCCTCAAAATTGAACCAGTACCAGACTTTCTGCCTGGCACGGGTCTAGCAGGTTGCTGAAAAAGTGGTGAACATCAAGTAGGAGCAATAAAGCGATCCACCAAATCACACGAAATGACTCGAATCAAGGCGTCCATTTCGTGCCGCTTCGTGTGGTTTCGTGGATCGTGTTTGTTTTTCAGCAGCCTGCTAGAGGAATATCCAAAGTCCAGTCGCCTCGCTACGCGAGGTTTGGATGAGCTCTCAAACCGACCTGGTACGTTTCGTAATTTGCTGTTGAGATGCGACGAGGTGGATAATGTCGATTGGCACCCGCTATTAAAATCAATGACAAGGAGAGATCAGAATGATTCGCCCAAAACGTTTCTACACTTTCGCCTTCTCACTCCTATTGCTTGCTCTGTCCGGGGCACAAGCCGCTTCGGCGCAGAGCCCTTCGGTGCGCCTCCCCCGTGCGAGCCAGAAGGCCACCGTCATGCAGACCATCGGCGTCACGGACGTGACCGTCACCTACAGTCGCCCAGCCGTAAAGGGTCGGAAAATTTGGGGCGACCCGCCAGCGGCAGCGCCCGCGAACGGTACGGCGACGTTGGACGACTCGAGCAGCCGCGCGAAGGACGCTCCTATCGTGCCCTTCGGCCACGTATGGCGCACGGGCGCTAATGAGGCGACGACCTTCGCCGTCACCGATGACGTTTTGATTAACGGCCAAAAGCTCCCCGCCGGAACCTACAGCCTGCACACTATTCCGGGGCAGGACGAGTGGACTGTAATCTTCAACAGCGTCGCGGACCAGTGGGGCAGCTTCAATTACGATGAAAAGAAAGACACATTGCGCGTCAAGGTGAAGCCGCAGATGGTCGCGGACAATCAGGAGTGGTTGCTCTATAGCATTCCGGTTGTGACGCCAAACTCCGCGCAGGTAGTGATTCGCTGGGAGAAGGTCGCCGTGCCCTTCACGGTTGAGGTGCCAAACGTGGAAGCGCTCATGCGCGTCAAAATTGATGCGGCCGTGGCCGCCAACCCCGGCGACTGGAAGATTCCTCTAGCCGTCGCCAACCAATACTCCGGTGACGACAAGTGGGACGAGGCACTGAAGTGGGTTGACCAGTCCATCAAGATCAAGGAGACCTTCCAGAATCTCTCGGCCAAGGCGCAACTGCTGTTCGCCGCGGGCAGGAAAGATGAAGCTCTCGCCGTCGCCGAGCAGGCAATCCAGCGCGGTAAGGCCGACAAGGTAGACACCTCGCGCTTCGAAAAACGTCTCGCCGCCTTGAAGGCGGGAAAGATGTAGACAAGTCTTTCTTTGGACCTCTTACAGAGTTCGACTCCATTGCTACTGTCTTCCTACCCCCCCAAGGGCGTAGGCCTTTCCGCACATCGGGCTGCGGAGGCGGCTCTCTTCCTCTTGGGCTAGTTCGGAGATGCCGTCAAAAACTTCAGGACCGCAGCATTAAACTCCGCCGCCTTCTCAATATTGGGCACGTGGCCACACAGGTCAAACACCAGCAGTGTGGATCCGGCAATATCTTTTTTGAACCGCTCGCCATCAGACAAAGGTAAGAGTCCGTCTTCTCTGCCCCAGATGACCAGGGTCGGCTGCTTGATTACCGAAAGGCGATTGTCGAGAGAGTCTTCGCGGCGCATGATCGATTCAGAAATGCTGCGAATTGTGTACCCATCACCGGCACTGATGCGTTGGGTCATCATCTGGTCGATCACCGCGTCGCTTGTGAAGACCTGTTTGTTGTAGAAAACAGTGGCAGCGAGGTGCTTCATCCCTTCACGAGTTGAAGGATTCAGGTCTAAGAGCTTGCGTTCGTCAAAGTCGGGCGGCAGAGCGTATCCAGCCGCATCAATCAGCACGAGACGTTCGACGCGATCGGGATGGGCCACTGTAAACGCGGCTGCTATCCAACCGCCCATTGAGACGCCAGCGATCGATGCTCGCTCGATCTTGAGCTGCTTGCAAAGCTGTTCGAGAAAATCAACGTAGGTGCCGATGCGATAGTTGATCACCGGTTTGTCGGACCGGCCAAAGCCGATCTGGTCCGGCACCACTACTCGAAATTTTTCCGCCAGCGCTCCAATGTTAAGGGCCCAGTTTTGCGTGTTGCCGCCAAGCCCATGCAGAAGGATAACTACCGGACCCGAGCCTGCCTCGACATAATGAATCTTCGCGCCATAGACCATGACTTCCTTATCAACTGGAGCTCCGGAATTCTGCGGCAAACTCAGCGCCTTGCTGCTGAGCCCCGCGCTTTCCCTGCCCGAGTATCGCGCGGTCGAGACCTGCGCCTGGACGAGTCCGAAGCAGAACAAGGATAACCACAACGCCAGCAACGGCGCCCTGGTTGTTCGTCTGGATAAGTTTCTCTTCATAACCGTGTCTTCCCTCCTCGCCCCGCCGCGCCTCTGAGCACTAAGCATAAGGCTTTCGATCAAATCACGATAACCGCAATGTTAAGGACTGGACAGAAAAATTTCCTGGGCTCGGCGAGACCGTTAAATTTTCGTGAATCCGTTTCCGCAAGCAGGTGCAAACACCCGCTATGGCACCCCAGCCGGGCTGCCCGGCTGGGGACCCCGCTCAGGCATCACGCGCTCGGGCCATCTCCCACTTGAAAATCATCCAGACATAAATCAGATCAAAGACCGAGCAGAATACCCCGAGCACCAGAATCAGGAGGCTGCCGTTGGGGAAGCCACCGTCGCCCGCGATCCCAAACAGTATGGTCGGCGCCAGCGTGCCTACCCATTTGTTGACGGCGATATAAAGACTTTGCCCCTCGCTGCTGCCTCGTCTGACAAACATGTCAATGAACAAGACCGACATCAGAAGGTTCTGTAGAAAAGCGGCATAGCCTGCGCCGACAGCTACTCCAAACTCCCTGATGAAGGCGTATTCCACGCACAGGGCGGTCACCAGGCCGAGCACGCTCCAGCCGGTGAATGCGCGCGCCGAAAGGTTGCGCGGAAAGTATTTCCGTCCGTACTTGAAATAGGTGTAAAGGATGCCGACATCAAACGCGAACCAAACGACATTGATAATCGTCTGCACGCTGACTCCGGCTTGGAATCCGAAAATCGTATGCAGCAATTCCCAGGCGAAGTTCAAGGCGAGGGCGTAAAAGGGAATCGCGTAGGATCTGTCTCTGAAGCCGACGCGGATGCCCTCGACATAAACAACTATCCAACAAACACCGCTAATGAGAGTGAGACCTAGTTTGATCGCCTCGAGCTTAGTCATTTGAAATTGCCAATCGAACCTGGATCAGCCCCATCCTCTCCTACTGTGCGGAAGCCGTTACGCTTCGACGCACAGGCTTGGTTATTCATCTCTACGGCTTCAATCCGCCAGTCCGCTCTTGACCAGGAAAGCATATTGAGTCAGTTAAGTTCAGAGTTCAACCTTTAGGTTGCTGATTGCAAGCTGTAAAGATCCCGGAGTCAGTACCGCCTGCGGTAGCGGGCGGATGCTAGCACTCAACGAACGCTATCCCGTGTCTTTTACGTCAACGAGAAATGTTCGACAGAGGGAGTAGACCAAGCAAGT
>JBGPNE010000447.1:0-3654 GCA_041487335.1 Pyrinomonadaceae bacterium | reverse complement strand
CAGGTACGTGGCGCGGGTTCAAAATAGCAGCGCGCTTGAAGAAAAGATTGTCACGAGCCATCGCAAAGTAAACGCGGGCGCCGGCCAGGATCAGACCGTTATTACAGCCAAAGGTGGAAATCATGATGGCAATCGCCATAAGAAGGGTGCCGCGTGCACCAAATATGACCTGCATCGTGGCCGTGGCGACGCGGTTTTGGGGCGCATTCTGAATGCCGGCGAGCGGCAACGTGACAACGTAAGCGAGGTTGGCAAGAAGATACAGGGCGACAACCAGGCCGCATCCCATTAAGAGTGCACGCGGCAAATTGCGGCCGGGCTCACGCACCTCACCGCCCGTGAACGTCACGTTGTTCCAGGCTGATTGTGCAAAGAGCGGTCCGACCATCGCCCGGCCAACCAACATGATCAGCGCGAGCACCAAAGCTCCCTGACTGGCCGCTTCGAATCCCAGTTGTGACGTCTGCGGCTTCCAACCATTGGCCCAGGGCTGCCACCAGGATGATGTGTATGCCGCACTACCGTGGTTCCATCCGAGAAGCAACCCAATCACGATTAAGCCGAGCAGGGCTGCTGTCTTGGTGAAAGTGAAGGTGTTTTGAATCAGCTTTCCTGCTCTTAATCCGCGCGTATTGGTCAGCGTGAGAATGAGAATCATCAGCACCGCGACTAGTTGCTGGGTTGAGAGACTCAGCGCATAGCCATTGAATGAAAACGATCCCATAACGAATGGTTTGATTATCACGAGCGGCGCAATAACAAACCTTTCTGCTGAGACCGTGTCGGTTAACACACCCGCAAAGTTGGCGAATGCAACCGCCACCGCCGCGATAGTTCCTGTTTGAATGATAAGGAATAGAGACCAGCCGAAAAGAAACCCGATCGAAGGACCATAGGCTTCTCGCAGGAATACATACTGACCGCCCGCGTGTGGCCACATGGCCGCGAGCTCAGCGCAGCAAAGCGCGCCCGTGATGGTCAGCACTCCCGCGATAGCCCAGGCAGCGAGCAGCCAGCCTGGCGCACCGACCAGCCTTGCAGATTCTGCTGATGTGATGAAGATGCCTGACCCGATCATCGAGCCAACCACGATCATCGTGGCATCAAGCAGGCCCAGACCGCGGACGAGTTTGGCGGGAGGTATGCTTGACCCTTCGTTCATTGGTTCGTGAGCGTATAGTAGTCTTGATACTTTACTGTCAAGGGAAAGCCGGGAAAGCCCGTCCCGCTTGACATGCGCGCAGTGCTCAAATAGTCTTGCTTCGCCCAAATGTTTAGAGACGTTGACACCTGCCATCCCACCACCTGAAGGAAAGAATCCCTCTTATGTGTCGAAGAATTCTGGTACTGCTGTTTCTGATGAAGATCCTCCGGGAAAGGCTTAGGGTCTCATGATTAAGGAACAGATAGCTTCTCTGATTACAGCGAGACGTGCGCAAGTCGGAGTTGTGGGGCTGGGATACGTTGGCTTACCCTTGCTCGTCGAGTTTGCACGCAGCGGATTCAAGGCCACAGGGTTTGAGATCGATCAGAATAAAGCGGCTCAGATCAATGGGGGAAACTCATACATCGGCGATGTTGCTTCTTCGGTTGTGAAGGAGTTGGTCGACAACAAGCGTCTGCGAGCGACCACGGATTTCGATCATTTGAAAGACTGCGACGCAGTCATCATTTGTGTTCCCACGCCCCTGCGCAAGACAAAGGAACCCGATGTCTCCTACATCCTGGCAGCCGCCGGGGAGATCAAGAACCGACTGCATCGTGGTCAGTTGATCATTTTGGAGTCGACGACTTATCCGGGCACAACTGATGAAGTACTGCTGCCGATGTTTGAGGAGACCGGACTGAAACTCGACAGCGATTTCCTGTTGGCATTTTCTCCCGAGCGAGTAGATCCCGGAAATCCACAGTTTCAAACTCATAACATCCCGAAAGTTGTCGGCGGCGTTACTGCAGATTCAACTGAAGTTGCCGCGCATCTCTATTCGCAGATCGTAAAAGACGTTCACGCTGTTAGCTCGGCTCGCGTTGCAGAAACTGCGAAGCTCCTGGAAAACACTTTTCGCGCGGTAAACATCGGCATGGCAAACGAGATGGCCCGGCTCTGTTATGCACTGAACATCGACACCTGGGAAGTGATTCGCGCGGCCGCGACGAAGCCATTTGGTTTCATGCCGTTTTATCCTGGGCCGGGAATCGGTGGTCATTGCATTCCGCTCGATCCACATTACCTGTCTTGGAAGGCGCGACAGCACGGCTTCGATTCGCGCTTCATCGGTTTGGCGGAGGAAGTCAATTCGCGAATGCCGGAACACGTTGTGCAATTGATCTCGGATGGATTGAACGATGAGCGAAAGGCCATGAAGGACTCGCGAATTTTGCTACTTGGCGTTGCTTACAAAAAGGACATCGACGATGTACGAGAGAGTCCGGCGTTATCGATTATCGACCGTTTGCGCGCCAAGGGCGCTAAGGTGCGTTACCACGATCCTTTCGTGAGCCAGTTGCGTTTTGACGACGCACATACAGAAGCCGGCGATGAGCCACTTGAGTCCGTTCCTTTGAGCGACGAAGAGCTGCGCACCGCAGACTGTATCGTCATCGTAACCGACCACAGCCCGATCGATTACCAGCGCGTGTGCCAGTTGACCTCGCTGATTGTCGACACCCGGAACGCTCTCAACGGGGACCTCAGACGCGATAGCTGTGCGCGGATAATTAGATTGTAATTTTGTCAGTCAGCGGTCAGTGGTCAGCGGTTCGTGGTCGTTCGCGGTTCGAGGTTGTGGTTCCTGGCCCAGCATTGGGTAAGGAACCACTGACCACTGACATTTTCATGCTCAAAGTAATTAATGTCGTTGGCGCGCGGCCTAACTTAATGAAGGTTGCGCCTATCGTGGCAGCGATGAAGCGGCGCGAACGGGAATTTACGCCGCTTGTGGTTCATACGGGTCAGCATTACGACTCGATGATGTCTGACGCTTTCTTCCGCGATCTCGAATTGCCCGAGCCGAATGTCTATCTCGGAGTTGGCTCTGCCTCACACGCCGCACAAACTGCCGCGGTGATGGAGCGGTTTGAGCCCGTTGTCCTTAAAGAACAACCTGGTTGCGTACTGGTCGTCGGCGATGTCAACTCAACCCTCGCCTGCGCACTGGTGTGTGTGAAGCTGGGCGTGAAGGTGGCCCACGTTGAAGCCGGTCTGCGCAGCCGCGACCGGACGATGCCTGAAGAGATCAACCGGCTGTTGACTGATCAGATAGCTGATCTTCTGTTCACGCCTTCACGAGATGCCGACGAGAATCTACGCGCCGAGGGAATTCCTCAGGAGCGGATACGTTGCGTCGGCAATATCATGATCGATTCGCTTTTCAAACACCTTGCGCGTGCCAGGGAAACAACTATCAGAGAAGAGTTGGGAGTTGGCGCCAGCCCTTATGCGGTGCTCACGCTTCACCGCCCCTCCAATGTCGATGAACGTAAGAGCTTCGAGCGAATCCTGGAAGCGCTGGAAGAGATCGGGCAGCGGATTCCGGTGATCTTTCCAGTTCATCCGCGCACACGAAAAACTATTGCCGAGTTTGGCTTTGGGGGGCGAATCGAAAGGGCAAAGGGCTTGCGCTTGATCGAGCCGCTCGGTTATCTGGATTTCCT
>JBGPNE010000446.1:0-3661 GCA_041487335.1 Pyrinomonadaceae bacterium | reverse complement strand
TCACTTTACTAGTGTTTGGCGTAGTAGGGCTGTTGACGGCGAAACGAAAACTTGTGCTGTGTGCTGGTCTCAGCGCCCTTGCTTTTTACGTGCTATGTCTCGGACCCACTCTTAAAGTTTTCGGCTCGGATACGAAAGTCTCTTTGCCTCATGCATTATTGATGCGTGTTCCGCCTTTTGGCGTAGGCAGAACGCCAGTGCGTTTTCTATCGATTGCGACATTTTTTCTGATGCTCGTTGCGGCGAGTGGTCTGTCATGGACACACTGTGCGCTAGTTAAGCGATGGGGGCGGCCCTGGGCGACGGGCTTGATGTTGATCTTATTCGCTTTGACCGTGGCTGAGGCTTACTCACCGACTCCGCGGCGGCACGCTTTTGTGCCGCCAGAAAAGCTGAGGGAGCCTGTGCTGGGCCCGGTGTTCAATGTTCCCTTGCATGAATACGATGGTATCGCGGGACTCTTGCAGGTTGTTCATCATCAACCGATCGCTACCGGAGCTGTTGCGAGAAGTTCAGTAGAACGTAGTGAGCGTTTTCAGCGAATGAAGCAGGTGTATGACCAGGGCGGTCCGGGATTTTGCCAGCGCATTGCCGCCATGGGCTTTCAGAATATTGTTGTTATTCCCGGCGAGGTAATGGTTCCTCTGGAACTATCGAACTGTCGTATACGCGTCATCGACTTGCGCGCAGATGCATCATGGCTAGCAAGCTTTCCTGGCGGAATCAGGAGCGACGAACCACAATTTCCTGATTACGCTTACGGAACCCGCATTGATTTTGGAACGGAAGCTGCGGATAAGTACCTTTGGTACGGCTGGGGTGAACGTGAGCCGTTTTCTCATTGGACCGTTCGCGCTGTGGCAACCCTGTCCTTTTCGCTCGCTAAGATAGAGGCAAGTGCTCTGCGCGTCCGTCTTGCTCCGTTTCTGGCGCCGGAAAAGCTGGAGCGTCAGCGAGTTGATGTGCAACTCAACGATTGGCCAATCGCTTCTTTGACCCTCTCAGAGCAAACGGCCAGGGACATTGAAATTGTGTTGCCGGGTAGTGCGCTGAGAGACAAGAACGTGCTCGCCTTCAATTTGCCAGATGCTGCTTACCCCAAGTCGCTCAATGTCAGCGATGATGTGCGATTGCTCGGAGTAAATGTCCAGTGGATCGAAATCGTCCCAAAGGTTACAAAAAAGCCAAATCGCTCGCTAGTGCCGTAAATAATTTAGCACTGCCAATTGTTCAGCCTCCGAAATGATTGGAAGGTCAGAAGAACAACCGAGGTCGAAAGGCCGCGACGCCACAAACATTCTCCTGCTTCTTGTCGACAGCCGGGGCGGGACGCTTCTTCTCTGTCTGACGTTTTCGCTGGTAATGGTCTATCACTTCGTTATTCCTCTCAGCGCAATTTTATCCACCAATGGAACTGTCTGGAACGACCCGGCACACTCGATATGGAGCTTATGGTTGGTGAATGAGAATGTGACGAGCGGACGCAGCCCATATGCGACAAACATGGTGTTTTACCCGGTAGGTGCTCGTCTGATTCATCCCACGGTGATCGAGGGATTTTTCCCCGTCACTTTCCTGGTCAAGAAGTTTTCGGGTGGAGACGTAATGTATCCGGTTTACGCTTACCGCATCATTGTACTTTTGTGCTTCACGCTCATTCTCTATTTCACTTATCTATTGTTACGTGCGCTTGACTTTACGCGCTGGGCAGCGGCTACTGGATCGGTAGGCTTTGCCTTCTGTGACTTTTTCATCGAGCACGCCCCGCATGTTAGTCTGCTAGCTGGTTTCTTTATTCCACTGGCCGCTCTGTCCCTGTTACGACTCTATAGACGGCCCGCCAGCGGCCCCGCTGTGGCTGCTGGTCTAATGGTTGCCCTCGCGCTTTACTTTACTGAGCTGGCGCTTTACGTCTTCCTGGGTTTGACTTTCGTCTTGCTGGCGATGTGTCTGCTCCGCCGAGAAAGAGAGGCTTTATTGGAGAAGTTACGGCTGCTGGGCTGCAAGAGAATCTTGGTCGCGAGCGGCATTTGTCTCGTGGTAATGATGCCATTCCTGGTCAATCATCTTCTGAGTGGCATAAGTAAACCTCTATTCATTGAGTCTTCAAACTTCTCGGCGAATCTGGCAGGCTTTATCATTCCAGCCCCTCAGCGAACCCCGCTTTACGGTAATGTGTTCACAACCTTTTCTTCGCGAATAACCGCAGCAGTTGACGGACGGGAAACTTTTATTGGCTTCCCGCTTCTCGCCTTTGCTCTCATTGCATTGTTAACAACAAGAGAGAAAATGGTTCGGGTTGCGGCAGGCGTCGCAATCGTATTTTTCATTTTAAGTTTGGGACCGACGCTAAAAGTTTTCGGCATTGAGACGGGGGTGCCCATGCCCTATGCCCTGTTGATGAAAATACCGCCGTTTGACCTGAGCCGAACTCCGGTGCGCTTCGTGGTGATGGGGATATTCTTTTTGACGATCGTTGCCGCAAGCGGAATTGCCTGGACGCAGCACGCCTTACGATCTCGACTTGGTTCGAGATTGAGTTTTGTCGTGCTGTTAATTGTTTTTGTGTGGACCGCGGCAGAGGCTTACGCACCGCTTCCGCGGCAGCCATCATTCGTTCCGCCACCAGAATTGGCAAATCTGCTCAACGGCCCAGTGCTCAATCTGCCAGCCTCGCGATTCGATGGTTACGCATCGTTGTTGCAAGTGTTTCACAAGCAGCCGATTGCCACTGGCTACATCTCCCGCTTTTCAGAACCAGAACTGAAACATGTCGAGAATCTGACGCGCCTTCAGGATCGCGGGGGCATAGAATTTTGCGAGGAACTCAAGAGACTGGGAGTTCGCAATGTGATCATCAATCCAGTGCCCGCTGTAGACGCTCCTTTTGAGCTTTCAGGATGCCAAATAAATGTTGTGGATCTGCGCCGGCAGGACAATGACTATGCTCTTTACGAAATAGGAACGAGGATTGATTTCTCCAGGCCAGACGTTGGCAAATACCTGGGATACGGCTGGAGCGTGCCCGAGACCTTCTCACGCTGGACTGATCGCGGGGTGGCTTTGATTTCCTTCAGATTCGAGCACACTGGGCCGGCTGTGTTGCGTTTGAAGCTGGCACCATTCCTGGTCACGGGTAAACTAGATCAGCAACACCTGAGTGTTAAGCTAAATAAACAGCCGGTAGGACAGCTGACGTTGCGAGAAACAGACTCGAAAGAGTATTCCATCGCGCTGCCGGCCAATCTACTCCGTTACCAAAACATTGTGACCTTTGAATTGCCCGATGCCGAATCGCCAAAGAATCTCGGCGTCTCGGAAGACACGCGGCTGCTCGGGGTCAACGTCCAGTGGCTGCTGATCGATTCAGCGCCTCGCCAGGGTGATAAGCATTATCCTGGGAGTACACTGTCGTTCGTGTGGCCCGTCGGAAAGCGATACCACAAGAGCTGACTCAACCTTTGGGAAAGAGACCTTTAAATGCTGGCCTATGAAGCGTAAGCTCCTGAACCATTTGCGATGTCCCTCGTGCGCAGCAGCAGTTGGGTTGTCTTCAGTTGCGCAAACTGAAGATAGCGAGATCATGGAAGGGCAACTCGTTTGCGCATCGTGCGCCCGGCAGTTTCCGATTTTGCGTGGCATTCCTCGCTTCGCTATAGCT
>JBGPNE010000445.1:0-3661 GCA_041487335.1 Pyrinomonadaceae bacterium | reverse complement strand
CCATGTCGACCGTTGCGAGCAAGCACAACCCGAGCAGAAGCAGTAAGTTAAGTCCTGAGTCAACTTGCATTATCGTGAATAGTAAATCGTAAATCGTAGCTGGCGCAAAGCTAGTGCTCCAGAAGCCCGGCACTCATGACGACAAGTTGATTAGATTCAACTATTTACCATCTACAATTCACGGTTTACGCCGTTTAACTATATGCCCAGTCTGCGGCGAAGCCGCAGTTCAAGCCGGTTCATCTCGCCATTGTCGGTTTCATGGTCGTACCCACAAAGGTGCAAGAGACCGTGCAGAATCAACTGCGCAACCTCGTCGTCGAATTCTAGTCCGCTTTCGTTGGCCTGGCTTGCAGCTCGTTCGACAGAGATCGCTACGTCGCCAAGATTTAGTTCAGCAGACTGTTCAAACTTTTCATAATGCGCAGGGAAGGACAGAACATCGGTTGCCTGGTTTACCCCCCTAAACCGTTTGTTGAGTTCTCGTATCTGACGATTGGAGACAAAAGCGATCTCGATACTACTGCTATCCTTGCCTAAAGCCTTCAGTGTTTTTTTAGCGAAAGCCTGCCAGCGCTTAGGATCCATCGTTCTGCGCCGTTGCCGATTTACTACCTCTATCATTGCTGGCGACTGTAGTAGCTAACGATCAGCTAGATATTGCTTTTCTTGGAATGCACTTCGTAGGCTCTGATGATCATCTGCACGAGTTTGTGACGTACGACGTCTTTCTCAGTGAAATAAACAAACTCGATTCCTTCGAGACTTGAAAGCACGCGCTCGGCTTCGATCAACCCGCTGCGTTTGCCGACCGGCAGGTCCACCTGAGTAACGTCACCAGTAATCACTGCCTTTGAGCTAAAGCCTATGCGAGTCAGAAACATCTTCATCTGTTCGCTGGTTGTGTTTTGCGCTTCGTCGAGAATGATAAAGGCGTCCGAAAGTGTGCGGCCGCGCATGAAGGCCAGCGGCGCCACTTCGATCACGCGTTTCTCAAGTAGTCTGGTCACGCGTTCGTAGTCAATCAAGTCAAACAACGCGTCGTAAAGCGGTCGCAGGTAGGGATCGACTTTGTCCTGCAAATCACCCGGGAGGAAACCCAGCTTTTCGCCAGCCTCAACCGCCGGCCGCGCCAACACAATGCGATTGACCTGCTTCTGCATTAGCGCCTGTACGGCCATCGCAACCGCCAGATAGGTTTTACCTGTGCCAGCCACACCAATGCCGAAAACAACGTCCTTTTCTTGAATCGCCTGAATATATTTGCGCTGATTGGCAGACTTTGGCGCCACCTGCTTCTTGCCGGCGGGATTAAAACGCGACTTGGTAAAATAATCGCGCAAACTAAAAGCGCGATCCTCGGCAATCTGCGCGAAAGCTTCGCGCAGCTCTTTGTCTGTAAACTGGCGGCCTTCTTTGAAGAGTTCCGAGAAGTCTTGAAGAATGCATTCCGCAGTCACCACATCTTTCGGATCACCGTCTATGGAAACGTCCTGGCCTCGCACGTCAATACGGACGTCAAGAAGCGATTCCAGATACTTAATGTTCTGGTCATGAACACCGAATAGCGTTTCCAGTCCTCTCGGCGGAAGCTCAATCTTCTTCAAAAGCTGGAACTCTCTCTTTCTACGGGAAAACACTCTGGAGATGATGGTACGGGCGTGTGAATGTGCGGAAGAATTGCCGGCATAAATTGCAAGTTGGACGCTACTACAGCCTTTGCACACGTGTCAAATATCACTGAAATTCCGGCAGAATGGCGAGGGTTGGCTGCCGTGTGCTGCTTGACAGTCATACAAGTGGCCCCTATACTCCGTCACTTGCGTTCACCGAACAAACGCGTCGACCAATATCAACTCGTCGAAAGACCAGGAACCGTCGTTTATTGGAGATTTTGATGCCTAATCATAAGTCAGCGGAGAAGCGAATGCGCCAAAATGAACGGCGCCGGAAGCGCAATCGCGGCCACCGCACCCGCGTGAGAACCTCTATCAAGAATCTACGAGTGGCAGTTAGCGCAGGCGATGGCACGAAGGTGAAAGAGCTGCTACCTGAGACGATTTCAACTATAGACAAGGCGGTGCAAAAGGGTGTGCTGCACAAGAACGCCGCGGCACGTTATAAAGCACGGTTAACAACTAGCTCAAACAAGGCCATAACAAAGTAGTTTTTCAAAGCAACTTCTTAGAAGGCGGGGCGGATCGAGATTTCGGTCCGCCCTCGCTTTTTTCTGGGAGGGCGCTTGCTACCAAGTGCGACGATGAACGAACACTATAAGAGTGAGAGCGAAATAGAAACAGGCGTTTCAGGCCTCGACCGGATTTGACTTGCTTGGTGGGCGTCTTCATCATCAGCTAAACTGCGGAGTTATGACTGTTGGCGGAGGTGTTAGCGATGGATGTTATGAACACCTCTATCTGGAATCACTTGCTGAACTCTCAATCCATTTCTAATTGAATGAAGGCATTGCTTAGACCCAGGGTCAAGATCTGTTGTATCAACAGCATTGAAGAGGCTTGGATTGCTATCGAACACGGAGCATCGGCGCTGGGCCTTGTGTCTGAGATGCCGAGTGGGCCGGGAGTAATATCCGAGGAACTCATCGCCGAAATCGCTGCTGCTCTGCCTCCGGCAATCGGTTCATTCCTCCTCACCTGCAAGCAGGATATTGACTCAATAATCGATCAGCAGAGACGGCTCGGAGTAAACACAATTCAGATCTGCGATCGTCTGGAATCCGGCAGCCATATCGACCTCCGCCGAGCCTTGCCTGGAATCTCAATAGTTCAGGTAATTCACGTGAGAGGGCCAGAATCAGTCGATGAAGCACATTCCGTGGACCCGCATGTGGATGCAATACTTCTGGATTCTGGTAATCAATCGCTCGTCGTGAAAGAGCTGGGCGGTACCGGCCGTATTCATGAGTGGAGCTTGAGTGCGCGAATACGTGACGCGGTAAACGTTCCAGTATTCCTGGCGGGTGGTCTGAACGCGACGAATGTTGCGGGCGCGATCAGTCAAGTCGGACCTTTTGGTGTGGATGTTTGCAGTGGTGTGCGCACCAATGGAAGTCTGGATCACGAGAAGGTTGCGAGCTTTTTCCGGAGCATTGGGAGTGGCTGAAACGACGATTAAGCACTAACCACGGAGACACAGCGCGGCCCCAGCCGCAACCAAACAAGTGCAAATACGATCCACGAAATAACACGAACACGGTAAGCGAGCTTCTAGTTGTTTAGTGTGGCCTCGTGGATCGGCTCTTCCAACCAGCTTCTTGCTCGAAAAACAAGAAATCGGAACATTGCTACGCAGAGAGCACGGAAGACCATCGCCGCATTCGCGCACCCTCCGTGCTCTTAAGTCCTAATAAGGCTGCTGAAAGACAACACGATCCCGGGAAACCACACGAAGCAGCTCGAAACCCAATTTATTGGATCGTTCGGGGGTTCGCGATCTTTTCGCTCATCGGCTCTCATCGTCCAGCATAACTCAGACGCATTGCTGGGAGCGCAGGCGTCTCGCCTGCAAGCAAGCCGAAGGCGAGTAAATGACGGACGAAAGAAGAAACTTGATTGAAACCGCTCAAATACTTAGATGTACCTTGCGGTGGCCACAGACTGAGGTCTGTGCTACCCCACAATTCTGCCAACCAGATCATATT
>JBGPNE010000444.1:0-3665 GCA_041487335.1 Pyrinomonadaceae bacterium | reverse complement strand
TGGTCTATCTCGTCGCGCCGACGCTTCGTTTCCATCGATCGTTCCAAACACTGGCCCGCGCAATCGCGCCTGACATCGAGATCTATCGCTTCGACATCAATGAAGACTGGCGCTCGGGCGTGCGCGTGATGCGACGGATGCGAGTGAACTAGTAGGTCAGGCCCCGTTGGTGAGAATTTGTTATGCTTCGCACCTACTCAGATCCAGCGTGAAAAACGCATGTGCAGCCGCAATCCAAATTGCTTGCGCGTGGCGCCAAATGGTTTGAACTCCTCAACATTTGACGTAACATACATCCTAGGAGGCGGCCCCGCGACTGACATGCAGCTAAGCCAATCAGTGATGGAAATGAGTGGGGTCCCACCGACCGCCTTTACTCCAGGGCGGACTGATGGCGCAGGTGCTGGTCCCGGACGGGGCCAGGATATACCTCTAACAAATCCTCGAAAGAGTCCTTCCTTTACGCTAGGCGCGGCGGCAAATCGTGCCTTGACTATGCAGGTCACTAGTTCGCGGACTGAGCAAAGGGTTATGACCCTCACCTTGGAAATGAGAAACCAAGCTGGCTCAAGGACTGCTTTGACTGATATTCCATTCGAGATCGCAGGTAATCCGGCCCGCGAAGTCACTTTCAATAGCGAGCATCAGAACACACCGTGGGACTTCCTCTTGAAGATCAATTCTGAGACGGGCCAAATGAGCTTGAGCTTCACTCTGAACTACTCCGGTTTGAATGTGGATGAAGCTCTTGCTGCGGTCAGATTCAACGAGGCCCTCTCCTGCGGCGGTGAATTTCGCATCCAAGGTCGACATCCGCTTACGGGTGGAGAGCTTTCCCTTGCCCGGGGCGATCTGCCCTTGGGAACATATGAACCGCCAGACCCGCGTTTTGTTAGACTGATTAAGGACTTAGCGTTAATTCAAGACATGACCGGACTTTCCTTCACGATTCCCGAACGCACAATCAGCTTCCAAGACGCCAATACAATTGCAGCCACAGCGAATGTCTTGAAAACAGGCCATGCGCAGTACGCCGCAGAGCCTTGGGTGAGTATCTCGAATGTCGAGCAGGCGAGAAGCGCCCTTGAGTCATTTGCCAGCGAAAGGCCAGTTCCGATGGCTCTCCACTTTGAGGGCCAGGTCGTCGTCATCTTTGGAACATATGTTCCACTTGGTCCAGTGACCTTGTTTTGTGACCGCACTTACATTACGAAGGAAGACTTGGAGGCTTTACGCAAGGATCTTGACGTCGCCTTACCTGGAAGTTCTATCAGTATCCGATTCACGCCTCTCGAAGAGTGTCCTATCGAAGCTCGGTATATCAAGTGGCTGCCGGACGATGAAGCCGCTGCTATCAGGCAATTGCCGATGTATGCGAAGACGGAACGAATCGTTGACAAAGATGAGTGGCCTCTCCCGCAAATGAATGCTAATGAGGCGGTGGCACTCTTGAAATCGTGGTATGACGAAGATCCCGACGAGCAGAAGAAGAGTTGGGAACGTTTGAAGGTAGCTTTGGATGAGGACAGACTCTCAGATCGAAAACTGTTTTCATGAGTGACATTATTCTGCTCGATACGGGCCCGCTCGGTCTCATCACACACCCATTGGGTTCACCAGAAAGCGACGCGTGCAACCAATGGATGCGGTCTCAGCTAACGACAGGTGCGCGGGTGCTCGTGGCAGGTATTGCAGATTATGAGTTACGACGCGAGATGCTATTGAACCGGAGCACAAAAGGTATCATCAGGCTGAACAACTTGAACGCCACAATTGGGTTCGATCCGATTACAACTGCCGTGATGAACCAAGCCGCAACACTATGGGCCCAGGCAAGAAGGATGGGGAAGCCGACAGCTTCAGACGCAGCGCTTGACGGAGATATGATTTTATCTGCGCACGTAGCGTTGATTGCTCATCGTGGGCACAAAGTTAGGGTGGCAACTACTAACGTGAAACATCTTAGTCTATTTTGTGATGCCCGTTTGTGGCCAGACATTCGCTAGAGCGATCGTTTGATGCCATCAGTCATCAATCTGTTAAGTCACTCTGCCTAATGAAGAATGCACGACTATTCGCTATCCTCCTGTCTTGTTTTCTGATCGCAATCTGCCTGACAATCAGTACGCCCAGTGAAGCGCGATCGAACGCTCCAAGCCGCGTTTCGACTCAAGTCATCGCGATTCGCTGTGGCCGGCTAATTGACGGCAAGAATGCAGACGCGATTAGCAACGCCGTTATCTTAATCGAAGGCGATCGCATCACAGCCGTTGGCCGGGATTTGAAGATTCCGAAAGACGCCCGGGTGATCGACTTGAGCCACGCTACCGTGTTGCCCGGGTTGATCGATACGCACACGCATCTGACTTATCACTACGACACGCAGCGGAACGAGAGCACGGCAGTCACGGCCATCTACGCGGCAGAGAATGCGCGCCGGACCTTGGAGGCTGGATTTACGACTGTCAGAAATCTGGGCGCGGGCGCAGGCGTGGATTTTGCTTTGCGAGACGCAATCGATCGCGGAGCGAGTCCGGGGCCGCGCATTATTGCCTCAGGCGCGCCCCTGGTGCGCAACGCTCCTCCCGCCGCGGGAGCGGATGTTAACGAGCGCATCGTTGCCTTGCGCGATACAGTCCGCAAGAACATCGCCGCCGGCGCAAACGTCATCAAGATTTTTGTTACCGCGGGCGCGGGCGGCGGCAATGCGCTTTTATTTACTGAAGAAGAAATCCGCGCCGTCGTCGAAGAAGCAACCAAAGCCAATCTCAAAGTCGCGGCGCACGCGCATGCGACCGAAGGCATCAAGGCCGCCGTCCGCGCGGGTGTCGCTTCGGTCGAGCACGGTTCCTATCTCGACGATGAAGCAATCAAGCTGATGATCGAGCACCACACGGCGATGGTGCCGACGCTCTATCTGCCGAATCACTACCTGGCCCATCGCGACAAGTTTGGTTTCGATCAGCCGCGCTGGCAGGCGCTCGAAGACTTGCGTAATCAGACGCCGAAGAATTTTCGCAACGCGCTTGCTGGCGGTGTCTGGATTGTGATGGGCTCTGACGCGGTCGCCGGACTACACGGCGAGAACGCGAAAGAATTGGAATGGATGGTCAAAAACGGAATGACTCCGGCTCAGGCGATTCACGCTGCGACTGTCGCTGCCGCGGAGTTGCTGGGCTGGCAGGATCGCGTCGGCACAATCGCGCCCGGCAAGTTTGCCGACTTGATCGCAGTTACCGGTGATCCATTGAAAGACATCCGCGAGTTACAGCGCATCGGGTTTGTGATGAAAGGCGGCGTGGTAGTTAAGAACGAGGTGACTGCAAGATAATAGATGCTGGATATGCTGCTTCAGCGATTACGAGCAAGTACAAATCGCTGCTATAATGCAGTGCGACCACTCTGGCAACCTGCTATTGATTTCGTTTCCACTTTCTATAGGCTTCCTCAAATGCTTTGTTACGATCTTCAGCATCAGGCGGTATCTTAGTGCCTTGTTCATAACGCGAGTTCCTATCAAAAGCGTAGTAGTAGGACCAGACGGTATCCAGGACCTGGAAGGATTCCGGATCGGCTCCTCTGAGAACTCTGCTCTGGTAGTAGACATGACTCTTATCTTTCGCGTAGAAACCAAAGCCGCACGCCCCACGTCGGCCCACGAGCAC
>JBGPNE010000443.1:0-3667 GCA_041487335.1 Pyrinomonadaceae bacterium | reverse complement strand
TATACGTTCAAACAGCGTTTTCTTATACGCGCCGCCGCCTTAACCTTTTACATGCTCATCAACATCATTGGGCGCACCATCAGGTTTGAAGTAGAAGGCTGGGAGTACTTCGAAGAGGCCAGGCGTGATCATGTTCCGATTTATACCCTTTGGCATCATGCTATGTTCTTAATGGTCTATTTCTGGCGTCGGCGCGGCATTGTCTACATGACCTCACAAAGTTTTGACGGCGAGTACATCGCGCGTTCGATACAGCGTTTCGGTTTCGGAGCGGTGCGCGGTTCAAGTTCGCGAGGCGGTGACAGTGCCTTAATCGATATGATGCGACTGCACCGCGCTGGAATCCCGGTAGGCTTTACAGTGGACGGCCCCCGAGGCCCACGCCACGTTGCCAAAATGGGAGCAGTAATGCTGGCCAAAATGACAGGTCAGCCCATCTTACCCTTTACTATCACCGCGGAACACTACTGGCATGTTCCTACATGGGACTCTCTGCAAGTGCCGATGCCTTTTACGCGCGCACACGTGCGCATCGCCCCGCTAATTTATGTTCCGAGAGACGCTGACCAACGGATGCTGCAAGCCAAAGGCGATGAACTGCAACGCGCTCTCGATGAAATCAATTAGCGCACCCAGGCTCCCTATTGAAGACGCCTGATCCTAACCGATCAGCATCTTCCTTTACCTGAATAAACCTTGAGGCAGAGTTTGAGACCATGCCAGATAAAGAAAGAATATTGAAAGCTGTTTATAGGGCAATTGACGAAGTTAACAAGCAATTACCAAAAGGGATCTATTTAAACAGGTCGCCTGACGAAGTTCTGTATGGAAAATCAGGAAAACTCGAGTCGCTTGACTTCGTGACGCTCATTATGGAGGTAGAGGAAAAGATAAAGGAGGAGTTTGGAGGCGACGCCATCACCATTGCAGATGAGAACTTGTTGTCGAAAGAAAAGAGTCCGTTTTCGACAATAAGCACGTTGACTGACTATCTGGCGGAATATCTCAACGAAAGAGAGAAAGGCGACTCTTAAAACGCTAGTACTTCGGCACGCAACTCTCACTGAGTCGCTATGGCAAAAAAGGAGCTATGTCGGTGAATGGCCGCCAACATAGCGGTGCCCGTCGTGGGTGAGATTCCTCTACTCGTGCCGGTAGGCTGCAACAAGATTGTTCGTTCCATCAAAGGCTTGCACCAGCAGTTCGATCTTTCCCTTGCGACTTCCCAGGGTGATAGTTCTTGCTCTTATCGAGCCATTTTTGGCATCGAAAGTTTTGTAGGGCCGGCCGCTTACATAAACATCCAGCCGTGAGATGTTCTTCACTTTTTCCCCTGGTTGAGTCTTCGATCCCGCGGTTACAACCACACCTCTAGAACCTTCTTTACGCCTGAAAGGTTTCACCGAAAGGGAGTAGATTGGCTTCTTCTACAGGATTCGTGCGGCCCTCCTCATCAGATCATCATTCCTCTTCAGCAGATCTCGCCTCGTCATATGGTGGCGGTGGTCGGGAGTGATTCCCAATTCTTCAAGCGGTCTTCCCGACCGCCGGCCAACGCGAATGCTCCGGCGAACGGCGACCAGTAGGTCAGCGCCTTTGGGCAACGGCTTGAATGGGGAATTGGGTCCATTGCGGACCGCGTTCATCAAGTCTTCGTACCACCACACATTCGCGCCGCCTGCCCCGGTGTTGTTGCTCGTGCCGAGAACCTCACCAATCTCGTTGTCCTGGAAACCGGCAGCGAATATATCAGTAGTGCTATAGGACAGCGCGTCGGTTATGAGTATCACAGGCCCGTGGTACACCTGGCCGATATCATTACAAGATTCCTCGGAGTTAAGCGGAAACCCGCTGGAGTAGGTGGCGCCGGTAACCACGGATTCGGCGATCGATTCAGTCCATCGGGAAAGGTCCCATCGCTTTGGCGCCAGCCGGCAAATCTCGAGATTCAGAGGGGTGTTGATGAACTCGAAGAGCTCGGGTTTTATGCGTCGCGGTGTAAACAACTGAAGGAGCCGCTCGCCTGCTCTGATCTTGCCGCCGCCGTTGCCTCGCACGTCGATGATAAGACCTTCCTGGGGAAATCCGGCGGACTTGATTACGCGTCTAAACTCTTCGACGAATTGGTCCGGGTCGTCTACATCAAAGCTAAACAAGCGAATGTAACCGAGGTCTCTCCCGTCTACCCTTCTGATTTCGGCATAGAATATATCCTCGAAGCGCTTGCGCACGCGCACATCGCGGGGAGCATACAACTTTCTCTTTAGTTGATTGATCTTGGTTTTCTTGATGTCGATAGCGGCTCTTTTCTTTCTGGTGGACTTTGTGGCCAACGGTGGCGCTGCGCCCGTCATGTATACCGACCACTCCTGAGTGAGCTTCAGGACCTCTCCCGTCTTGGATCGGTAAGTAATGGACACCCAGGATTCATCCGGAGGCAATGACGTGTCCAGCGGTCTGATCGTGAGGTTATCGAGTCCACGCGCAAACCTCGCTTCGAGGTTACTGCCGGACTGCGTCTCACCGTTTATCTCGATTACTCTGCGGATGGGCACTCCATTCCAGTAGAGAACCTCAACGCCGGGTTCGAAATAAACCACCTCCGGCCCGGGGTTGGGTATGCATTGAAGGAACTCGGCCACCACCCGCGAGACCAGGAGTTTCTCGGTCCTTTCGCCACTGCTAGTGCTTTCGAAGTACTGTTCGATGAGGAACGGAAGAAAGGCCACTTGATCCCGGAAAGGTGCGGGTAGCAGATAGATCGTGTGAAGATCGCGAGATGAGGCGAAAATCTCCAGCATCCTTTTGTGGAACTGCATCCCACTCTGAAGTTCGCCTTCCTTACTCTCCATAAGGCGGAACTTGAGCAGCTTGAGCCGCTGGATCGGATCAATAGCGTGCATCGCACGCTTGAGCGGGAGATGCACGTAGTTCATCTCGAGCAGTAGGAGCGCCTGGTCCACTATTCGCAGACGATCCCTCCTCGATAATCTGCACTTCTGATCGATGGCTTTGAGAAACTTCGAGAGCGGCATGGTGGCGGCCGCGTCCTCGACATTCTGTAGCCTGGCTTTGGCGCCGGTTTCTTTCTCAGCCATAATCGCCTCCTGCAAAGCCGGGACACCGCAATCGGTTTTGCCAAATATCCGGCCACTTTCATGTGTCCGGGCCGAGGGCGCTGGGCACACGAAGCCTTCTCAGTAGGAGCAAATGGGTTCGTGCAATAGACGCGAGACTTCGCGCAACAAGTGGTTTTGAAATGCGAAGACCCGAGAGCACGGTTTGGTGTCGACGATTCGCCCAGCACCGGCATCCTTCAGCTAACAATGCCGGCCCCTGCGTCGCTATTGCGGTCGATGTCCTGGCTCACCGATTAGACTCTAACGTTCGCCAGGACGCCATGGAGTTAAGAGAGTTGTATCGCGCTCTTATCGTTTCTTGCTGCTCTTTTTCTTCGGCTTGGAGGCAGTTTTTTTCTTGGCGCTCTTTTTGGCAGCCTTTCTCTTACCGCCACCTGCACTACCGCCGCCCGGGCCGCCTCCGCCGGTGCCAAAGTATAAGGTCGGCGGTAATTGGTTACCGTCGTAGTTAGAGATCTGAGTGTAGGGCATTGTTTTCTCCTTTGTGGATTAACTTCATTTGCTGCGCTTCAGAATTTGAGCGATTT
>JBGPNE010000442.1:0-3673 GCA_041487335.1 Pyrinomonadaceae bacterium | reverse complement strand
GAGGCTGCTGAAGCAGCGGAAGTGTACGATACCGACGTGGGAAAAGTGCGTGAGATCCACGCGTGGTTGATCCGGCCATCGGGCCAGGTCAAGAGCTATGGTAAGAACGATGTCATCGATGAGGCCGAGGCACTCAATGACGTCTACGACGAATCGCGGATTAAGAAGATCTCGGCCGTCAACGATGCCGAGCCGGGAGCAGTTTTTGGCTACCAGACGACGAGTGAGGCGCGGCCTTTTTTCAACCAGCTATTCTGGTACTTCCAGGGAAACACTTTTCCTGTAGTCTCCTCTCGCTTAACTCTGGTACTTCCGGCCGGTTGGCGCGCGAACGGCATGACTTTCAATCATGCGACGGTCGAGCCGTCGGTCAATGGCTCAGCGTACACGTGGGAATTGCGAGATCTGTCCCCGCTTGAATTTGAGCCGGTCAGCCCTAGTATGGTCAATTTGGTACCCAGGCTCGAGGTCAAATACTTTCCGACCGAAGGAACACGAGTTCCAACGTCAAGAACCTTTGATAGCTGGACCGAGGTGTCGCGCTGGTACACCGAGCTGTCCGAAACGCAGGCCATGCCGGACGAGAGAGTTGCTGCCAAGGCTCGCGAATTGGCCGCTAATGCCAAGACCGAGCTTGAGCGTATCGGCGCGATTGGGCGTTATGTTCAGAGCATCCAGTATATCTCGATTCAGATTGGAGTCGGACGCTGGCGACCACACGCCGCCGCCCAAGTGTTCGCCAAGTCGTACGGCGATTGCAAAGACAAGGCAAATCTTATGCGGGCGATGCTAAAGGCGCTCAATATCCAAGCGTATCCGGTCTTGATCTTTTCCGGTGATCCCACTTTTGTGCGCGAAACCTGGCCGTCGCCTTACCAGTTCAATCATTGCATCATAGCTATCAAGGTGGGTGAGGATACGAAGGCGGCTTCAATCATTCAGCATCCCACACTCGGACGCTTGCTGATCTTCGATGCGACCGACGATGACACGCCGGTTGGAGACTTGCCTGACCACGAGCAAGGTAGCTTTGCCCTCATTGCGGCTGGTGACGGCGGCATGTTGGCGCGTATGCCTACAACAGCGCCGGAGGCAAACCAGTTGCAACGTTCGGCAGAAGTACAGCTCTCAGCGGACGGATCGATTTCAGCCAGCATAAGGGATCAAGCAGTGGGGCAGTCAGCCGTTGGTTATCGCCGTGAATTCCGGCACCTATCCCGGCCCGAGTATCTCAAAAGAATCGAAGGCTGGGTCACGCATGGCGCGACGGCAGCAAAAGTGACGAAAGTTGAACCGGTGGACCAGAGCAATGAGGGGCGATTTGGACTGGACGTCGATTTCTCAGCGCCGGCTTACGCGCAGTCGATGCAGGATCGGCTGCTTGTGTTCCGGCCGGCCATCGTTTCCCGACGCGAATCGCTCGTTCTAACGGAAGCAAAACGCAGGTACCCGGTGGTGCTGGAATCGCGCGCATTTACAGAAACTGTGCGGGTCAAACTGCCCGCCGGGTTTGAAGTTGATGAATTGCCCGATCCTGTAAAGCTCGATGCGTCGTTCGGTTCATACAGGACAAACTACGAAGTGAAGAATGGAGAGCTTGTCTTTACTCGCACTCTGGCGCAGCAAGCCGCAACCATTCCAGCGGACCAGTACGAGATCGTGCGCAAGTTCTTCGAACGCATCCGCGCGGCGGAACAGTCTCCGGTAGTTCTGGCGCGGAAGTAGGCGCCTTAGCGAGCACCGCTCACGCTTGCTGCGTCAGCTTACGAAAAGCCTCACGCAGTCGTGTCACAATGCTTTCCGGTGCGACTGAGTACTGCCGGAAGTCGAAGGTCGTTACAATCGCGACGCCCAAACTTGCGGACGTGAGAAAGATCTCCGCAGCCTCCGTCAGGTCAGCCAATTCATAAATGCCTTCCAGCAGCGGAATGAAATGTTTGCCCGCCAGATCGATTACGGCCGCGCGGGTTACGCCAGCGAGTGCTCCGGTGCTGAGAGTCGGCGTGTAGACCTTGCCCTCTTTCACCCAGAAGAGGTTGGCCATTGTTGCCGAAACGATCTCGCCGCGTTCATTGAGCCTGACTGCTTCATCGAATTCTCGGGCGTGAGCTTCTTCCCGCGACAAAGCGTGATCCAGGTAGTTCAGACTCTTGATTCCTGCGAGCGGTGAGAGCGTGTTAAAACGATAAGGCGAGACGGCCAGCGTCAGACCACTCTCACGAATCTTCTTCTGATCGGCGGTCATGATCAGCAGGTCAGTCTTTCTGCCACTGCCACTCTTTGCTTTCCAGACATCACGTCCATCGCGTGCAAGCAAGATCACACGGGCCCGGCCCTCGCCAATTCGATTGACAGAGATTAATTTCCTCAGCGCCTCGCCCACACTTCGTTCGCTGAATCCACCAGCGTCAATACCCAAACTACCCGCATGGTCTTCGAGACGCTGCCAATGTTGCGGCCACAAGAATGGTTCGCCGCCATAGATCGCCGCGGTAGTGAACACACCGCGGCCGTAGAGCGTCGCTGAAAACACCGGCGCGACGCGCGCCTTTGTCGCCTCGACCATCGCCTTGTTGAGATAGATTACGGGATGCACTCCAGGGCTCCCTCTCCGGAGATGAGGCTATTCCATGGCGGCGGCCATTGCTTCGGCCTGAAGTTTCCGGGCCAAAGAGCTGCGCCAGAGGTTCTCGAGTTCATCGACAGGCGTGTTAACGGCTAGTTCCCCATTTGTCTTGATGCGGAGCCGGTCACTCCCGACGTGACCAAGAATTGTAAAGGGACAATTCGCTTTCCTGGCTATCTCGTCGATAGCACTGCGGGAAGACTCAGCGAAGGAGATGATGATTCGCGAAGGTGATTCGCTGAAAAGCTCGCTGGTTGACGAGAGTGAACCGCTTAGAGCAACTTCAGCTCCGATTGCCGGACGGTTCAGAGACGAGAAACAGCTCTCAGCCAGCGCCACCCCGACCCCGCCATCTGAGCAGTCGTGTGCGGATTGAAGCAGTCCCGCTTCCGCGGCTTCGAGGCAGGCAGCCTGTACAGCGCATTCACGTTGGAGATCGATTTGGGGTACTTTGCCGGTGGCGATCAACTCTTCGGTTGACAGCCGTTTCACGGTAGCAGCGTACTCACTTATCGAGAGATCATCGGCGGTTTTACCCAGGAGCGCGATTACATCCCCCTCCTTCTTGAACCCGGGCTGCATAACTCTCCTGACGTCTTCGACCAGTCCGATCATTCCGATCACTGGAGTTGGAAGAATGCCGCGCCCTTCTGTTTCATTATAGAAAGAGACATTGCCGGAAACGACAGGCGCGTGGAAAGCGTTGCATGCCTCAGTCATGCCATCTATGACTTCCGAAAACGACCACATCACTTCCGGACGCTCAGGTGAAGCAAAGTTGAGACAGTTTGTGATCGCGAGTGGCCGAGCGCCGACGCAGACGATATTGCGTGCCGCTTCGGCAACAATCAGCTTCGCTCCTTCGCGGGGATTCGCGGCGCAATAACGACCATTTCCATCTAACGTCATAGCCAAAGCTCGGCGAGTCTCTTTGATCCGGACAACGGCCGCATCAGCACCCGGAAGAACCGCTGTATTGGTCCGGACCATGTGATCGTATTGGCGATAGACCCACTGTTTGGAAGCGATGTTTGGCGAGGCGACGAG
>JBGPNE010000441.1:0-3675 GCA_041487335.1 Pyrinomonadaceae bacterium | reverse complement strand
AGTGAAGATCGAAGACTTTCGAATCGATAATGTAGTGGCTCGAGTTCGCCGGCTTGGTGATCTGTGGAAGCCTTTGCTCGCAAAGAGGGGTCGTTTCAAACTCGAAGTGTATCTTTAAGGTTGCACCTTAGCTGATATCACTCGGCGATGATCGGAGCGGCAGGCAAGGAGCACCGGTATTGACGTAATACTTCAAAGGTCGGCAAGCAGACAGTTGAAGCTTAATGTTAGCTTCGACGGTGTTCGGGTCATCGGTCGATAACCCGGGTCTCGCCGCAATGGTTGCTGGAATAGTGAACGACTCGGTTGCAGCCTCATCTCCCGAAACTAGCTGGCCGACGGTTTGGACTATTGGGCATTCCACCCGGTCCGCAGCGAAACTCAACTACATTCTTGCTACTCACGAAATCGGCCATCTCGCCGATGTGCGGAGTTTTCCCGGATCTCGCAGATACCCTCAATTTAGCCGGCAGCAGTTGTCAGAATCGCTTCCCGCGATTGGCATCAACTACCACCACCTCCCAAACCTCGGTGGGAGAAGGCGACCGCTGTCGAATTCAAGAAATACCGCCTGGAAAAACCAATCGTTTCGCGCATATGCCGACTACATGGACACCGAGGAGTTTCTGAAAGGAATCAGGCAGCTATTGGAGCTGGCGACAGAGAAGCGCACCGCAATCATGTGCGCAGAGGCTCTCTGGTGGCGTTGCCATCGAAGCCTGATCGCTGATTACTTGAAGCTGCGCGGTTCGGTTGTGATCCACGTCATGGATGCGACGCACACGCAGATTCATCCGTACACGTCTGCTGCTCGAATCATTCATGGGAGATTGTCATATGAGGGTCTACTGGGTGAGTAAGCCGGAAGATTTGAACGAAGAAGAGGTATTTCGAGTTAAAGTAAGATCTCAGGTACTGTGCCAGACCTTGGCCTTCTGTCCTTTCTTTCTGCGCTTGATCCCCGTCCGGTGCGGTATCTTCCTGGGATCGCCTGTTGCCGCCTTCTTTACGTTGCCGCCTTCGTCCTCTGCGATCTCAGCTAATGTTCTCCGAGTAAGGATCGACGCCGGAGCCACTTCCGTCACATCTTCCTCTGTCGTGTAGTAATCTCGATGCTTCATCAGGAGCCACTGGCGTTCTCTTGTTCGAACAAGTACCCACGAGCCTTTGAGCTTTTTCCCGTTCAAGGAAAACTTTAACTCACCCTTTCGCAGCGCATCCCCGACGTTGTCGCTGTTCTCGGGCTCATATGTTCCATAGTCCCATACCATCACAGTGCCGCCACCGTACTCGCCCTCGGGTATCACCCCTTCAAACTTTGCGTAGTCTACGGGATGATCCTCAACTTGCATTGCGAGTCGCTTGACGGCAGGATCAAGAGACGGCCCTTTGGGAACTGCCCATGACTTCAAAACACCGTCAGCCTCCAGTCTGAAGTCGTAATGCAGTTGTGTCGCGCGATGCTTTTGCACAACGAAGAGTCGACCGGTCTTAGTGCGCTTCTTTTCCGGGCCTGGTTCCGGGGTCTTGTCGAATCGTCGTTTCTTCTTGTAGTCGGTTAATGAAGTCATTGGATTCTGTGAACAAAGCTTAATGTGATTCCTTAACTATCCCGAAAAAGAACACATTTCTAATGAGTCTGGCCTGCTACGACTTCGTCAGCAAACACCTCCTGATTGTTTTCAAAGAGTTCGGACTGGATCGGATCGAGCCCAAGCACTTCCCGTACCCTGGCAAAGCTTCTTCTGTGAATGGGCAGGGCGCCAAGCCGCTTCAAGGCTCGGCAATGCTCGGGAGTTGGATAACCTTTGTGAGAAGCAAAGCCGTAGCCTGAATACATGCGATCGAATTCGAGCATGTGAGCATCACGCGTCGTCTTAGCAAGGATAGAGGCCGCCGCGATGCTGGCAGAGAGAGCATCTCCGTGGATGATTCCCCGTTGTGGTGCGGTACAATTTGGAATCTTGCGAGCATCAACGAGAACGAAATCGGGGAGGGAGCTAAGACCTTGAAACGCTCGCTGCATTGCGAGGAGACCAGCATGATAAATATTCAAACGGTCGATCTCTTCAACTTCGGCAAAGCCAACAGACCAAGAAACGGCGTGTTGCTTGATCTGTGTGGCGAGCTCGTCACGTCTTGCTTCATCGAGAATCTTCTTCGAATCATTTAGACCGGGCAGCTTATAGTTTCGCGGCAAGATGACCGCACCGGCGACGACAGGTCCGGCCAATGGTGCCATTCCCGCTTCGTCCACTCCCGCCACGAGAGTGTATCCTTGTGCCCAAAGCTCTATTTCAAAACGCAGCAGCGAGTGTAGTCGTTGCCCCTCCGAACGATTAACGCGATAACGCTCGCGGATTCGCTTAACAAGTTGATGTGCTCCCAGGCGCGGATCGATCTCGAGTGCTTCAAGTAGACCTTTAGGAACCGGGCGGCCGCGTTCAAGAAAAAGGTCCCTTAATTCATGTATGGATTTACTTAAGAGTGTTTCTAGGGAGGGCATGATTATGGGCCGCGCTCTCTTGATCTAATAAGTTAAGACAAACTCATTGATGCCATCACACAGTCAGAAATCTTCTTAAGATCGACCATGTGGATGCTATTCTAGAACGAAAAATTCCGGTCGGGCGAGCTAAGATAGCACAAGGTTTTTTACCGAACCACTGACGCTATGCAAGTACGACGGATCTCCGAGGATTTCATATTGTCGGCGAATCAGCTATGGAGTGCGCGATTACGAATGCTGGGATTCCTTCCCCTCGCTTTTTTTCTTGCCCAGGCAGTCCACTACTGGAGAATCAACGAACTCGGCCACATGCTCTGGATGTGCAACATTGGGAACCTGGTTCTTGCGATCGGACTCTTTCTGAATCAAGCAATCTTGATACGGATCGCCGTGCTCTGGATGATCCCAGGTTTAGTCGTTTGGTTGTTATATGTGGTGTTGGCGTGGGGAGTATTTCTCTCGTCCACTCTCGCGCACGTCGGCGGGATTATTGTGGGCATGTTGGCGCTTCAAAAAGTCAGAGTGGATCGCGCGGCGTGGCTTTATGCGCTTCTATGGTATCTCGCAGTGCAACTGCTCTCTCGTCTCATAACGCCAGTCGAGATGAACGTCAATGTCTCACAAAGAATCTACGACGGATGGCAACCAACGTTCACTGCGTATTGGAAGTTCTGGCTGGTCCTGACCCTGGGAACCGCGGCGGTCTTATGGATTCTCGGGTCTATTCTTTATAAATTATGGCCCGCCGGTCCGTCTGAGGCCCTCTAAGCCTCAGGTTGACTACCATTTTAAGACCTATTAGCACATCAGCCGGTGTTATCCCGCACCAATCCGGGCGGGAGTCAGCCCGGCTGCAAGCATACTCGGAGAAGCTGGCTTGTTTGACTACTCGCGTGATGGGGTGGTCGTTCTCGATCGACGTGGTTGGAGAACGCATCATCGGGTTGAGGCACGGCCCTTGTGGTGGTATTATCTGAATGTTGAATACGCCCCTTTCCTCCTGTGGGTGTAGTTGGCGCGGTGGGATGGCAAAAACCCGCCGCGCCCTTTTTCGTAATTGGACTCATATTGTCTAGGTTTAGGGTTAGCAATCGTTCGGCACCTGGTCGAACTCCACGGCGGTGCAGTCGAAGCGGCAAATCGGGACGACGGAAACGGAGCAGTCT
>JBGPNE010000440.1:0-3685 GCA_041487335.1 Pyrinomonadaceae bacterium | reverse complement strand
CGTTTCTTCATCAGGGCTTCCCTTCTTGCAAAATCTGGGTCAACGCTAGCCCAATGGCATCGACGCCATGCTGTTCAAAGACCAGTTCCGTGCCAATGGCCGAACCGAGTGAAGCGTACCAATAAAACTTCGTATTCAGAATGCGCATCGGCGAATCTGGCCTCTGGCTAATCACAGGACGGGCCCTGAGGTAGTTCCTCCACCTGAAAATACGCCGCTTCCGGGGCAGGGGTCTAACTGTGCCGAAGACGATTGTGCCCATGTTGATCAGAAGGCTCGTTTTTTGCTGGATCTCGCCTTGCGACCTGGAATCATGACGCCCGCGACTCAGAATCGAGCACGCGGGCGTTTCTATTTACCTAGCGGTTTGCCAATCCAACGTGCTATCCAACAATTCTAGCGCGCTCCCTCTTGCTGGCGAGAGGCCCGTGCTCCCAGTATTAGCGCGACAACAGCGTGCCAACGTAGGTCAACAACTCGTTGGCGCAGACCGGGCAATACCCGTGATCTTTCACCAGACGATCCACGACCTCGTTGATCCTGCGCAACTGATCGGGGTCGGGCGTTTTCACTGAAGTAGTGATTTTCACCACGTCTTTGAGGTCCGCGAAGATCTTCTTTTCGATCGCCTCTTTCAAACGCTCGTGGGAATTGTATTCAAACGGCTTACCTTTGCGCGCGTAGGAAGAGATGCGAATCAGGATTTCCTGGCGGAACGTGTTCTTCGCATTGTCCGAGATGCCGATTTGCTCTTCAATCGAGCGCATCAGTTGCTCGTCAGGATCCATCTCTTCTTCAGTGATCGGATCCTTGATGCGTTCCTTGTTGCAGTAGGCTTCGACGTTGTCGAGATAGTTGTTGCACATCGTGCGCGCCATATCTTCAAACGAGTAGACAAACGCACGCTGTACTTCGATCTTCGCCAGCTCGTCATATTCTTTTCGCGCGAGCGAAATTAGATTGAGGTAACGCTCCCGCTGATCTGCGCTGATACCGGTGTGCTGCTCAAAGCCGTCCTTGATCGCGCGCAATGAGTCGATCGGGTTGATGCACGTGACGCCGTCACGCACCAGCGCGCTGGAGAGCCGGTTGATGATGTAGCGTGGGCTAATGCCGTCCATGCCCTCGCGGATGGTGTCGTCTTTCAGCTCGCGCACGTCCTTCGACTTGTATCCTTCAACGTCCTCGCCATCGTAAAGCCTCATCTTCTTTGCGATGTCGACATTCTGGCGCTTCGGTTCTTCCAGACGAGTCATCACCGCAAACATGGCCGCAACTTTCAGAGTGTTTGGCGCCAGGTGGACGTTGCGGAGCGCCTCAGACTGCCGCAACAACTTGTCGTAGATTCGCTCTTCCTGTGAGACACGCAGGTTGTAAGGAACACGCACCAGGATGATGCGATCCTGTAGCGCTTCCGACTTTCGGTTACCCGCAAAAGCGATGTACTCATTTTCGTTTGAGTGAGAAAGTATCACCTCATCCGCATAAATCATCGCAAACCGGCCGGTCTTGATGCTCTGCTCCTGCGAAAGCGTCAGCAGGCTGTAAAGAAACTTCTCGTCAACCTTCAACATCTCGACGAACTCCATCAGGCCACGGTTGGCGATATTGAGCTCACCGTCAAAGCGATAAGCGCGCGGGTCGGATTCGACACCGACCTCGCCGATTGTTGAGAGATCGATGGAGCCAGTAAGTTCGGTGATGTCCTGTGACTTGGGATCGGAGGGCGAGAAAGTGCCTATGCCGACGCGATCTTTCTCCGAAAAGATAACTCGACGCACTATCACATCTTCGTGGCGCCCACCGTAGGTGTGTTCCAGCGCATAACGGCACTGGGGACAAAGGTCGCCCTCGATATAGATGCCATAATGCTTCTCGATCTCGGCGCGCAACTGCTGGGGAATCAGATGCAGAGGTTCTTCATGCATCGGGCAGTCTTTAATCGCATAGACTGCTCCGCCATCAGTATTGGTCCACTCCTCAAGCCCGCGCTTCAACATATTGACGATGGTCGATTTGCCGCCGCCCACGGGTCCCATCAGTAAAAGGATGCGCTTCCGCACTTCCAATCGCTGCGCCGCCGATTTGAAATATTCGACAAGCCTGGCTATGGGCTCTTCAATCCCAAATAATTCTGAGGCAAAGAAGTTGTGAGAGATTACTTCGTGCTGAGTGCCCTCATTCACCCTGTCAATTCCAGCTGCGTGAACCATGTCGTTGATTCGTGCATGTGAAAGTTGGGCGATTCGGGGATTCTGTGTGACTAACTCAAAATAATCTCGGAAGGTACCTTCCCAGCGCAGCGCTTCGTGCTCGCGACGCACATCTTCCAGTCGTTCACTGATATTGAATTTTTTGCTGCCATCCTGCTCTTCCATAGGCTTTACAAACCTCTTCAGCCTCGCGCGTGGATAGTGTCTGGGACGAGCACGCCCTTGGGAGCAACCAGTTTCGCGCCCGTTGCGGAGCGCCTGGTCTTAGGTCTTTGCCTCGATATGCGCCTGGCGTCACGCGCGCGTAAGCGTGAGCGGCATCGTCGAAGCATCTAGTTCTCAATGAGCCTGAGCGATTTCAATGGGGAGCCGCGGGATGGAAACACTTTGTCGGAAGCGAACCATACGCGCGCTTCCCTTAATTGTCGCCAGTATAGCACAGCACTTAAGGGCGCAAGTCAACGTCTATCTTTCCGCAGCCACCACGACGTGCGGATGTAATAGTCGTCTTGCTTGATCATAAACACCTATTGCCATCAGATTTCCTTGCTTGTCGCGAATTCGCACCTTCTCGCCGTCAGCCCAGATCCCGGCTGGCACGACTTCCATCGGAATAGCCATTCCGTGACGCGCCCGCTGGGCGTCGCTGGCGCTTAGATGCACAAAAGGCATTCGGGGGAGCGCTGCGTCCGGCGCAAGCAGAATGGTCTCTAATGAGCCTTCGTCAACAATCTGTTTCAACCGTTCCAGAGTGCTGGCATCCTTAAGTAGAAAATCGCCGGCACGGGTCCGGCGCAGTTCTGCCAGGTGCGCCCCTAGACCAAGCAGCTTTCCGAAATCTTCAGCGAGAGTGCGAATATAGGTTCCCGCCGAACAGACCACGCGCACGGCAAGATCGACAGTGCCATCGGCGTTATCCTGTAACAACCGCCCGCCCCTCTTCGTCGGACTAAAGGTGTAGACTTGGACCTTTACGGGCTGCCTTTCAATCTCTTCCCCGCGTCTTGCCAGTTCATAAAGTTTTCGGCCTTCACTCTTTTTTGCGGAGTACATTGGCGGGACTTGATTGATCTCGCCGCACAAGCTCTGCAACGCTATTTCGATCTCACCATCAGTGCACGCTATTAGCGGTTTCTCAGTCTCGTTGGGTTTTTTGCGCGGCGTACCCGTTATGTCGCCTGTATCCGTCGCATAACCCATGCGGATCACCGCCTCGTATTCTTTGTCGGCGCTGGTCAAAAACTGAGCAAGCCGGGTCGCTTTACCTACGAGTACAACCAAAACTCCAGTCGCGAACGGATCGAGTGTTCCCGTGTGGCCAACTCGACGTTCATGCAAGATTCGCCGCACCCGCGCGATCACATCATGAGAAGTAGGACCCGCCGGCTTATCGATAATCAGAATGCCATCCATAAGGAGCATTCTAGATTGCCGATTGGCGATTGGCGATTGATGATTGCGCCCCGTGGGGG
>JBGPNE010000439.1:0-3685 GCA_041487335.1 Pyrinomonadaceae bacterium | reverse complement strand
ATGGGTGAAGTCTATCGCGCGCGCGACACGAAACTCGGTCGCGATGTCGCGATCAAGGTCTTGCCCGCTGCTTTCTCTGCGGACTAGGGGCGTCTGCGTCGCTTCGAACAAGAAGCACAAGCCGCAGGCTCGCTCACTATGTTGACGGGCGGGACCGATATGGCGCAGGTACGTGCGCGTGGCGTGCAATGTTATGGAGTTGGGCCGATGACTGACATGGAAGACGGCCCGAAGGGTTTCGGGGCTCACAGCGATCAGGAGCGAATTTTGGAAGAGGCTCTGCACAAGTTTGTCCGTTTCCATTGGGACATTGTGGTCAATCTGGCAAAAACGAACTGACATAAAGATGAGCCGGTGTGGGATCCGCAGCAACGCCCGCTTTGGAGATTTGTTGCGGAGGATGGGTTTGCCTTAGATTAATCTCAATAAGATGAGTGAAGAACTGCGAGCCAATACCACGCTGTCACATTACCGCATCGTCTCGAAACTCGGCGCGGGCGGCATGGGTGAAGTGTATCTGGCGCAGGACACAAACCTCGACCGGAAAGTGGCACTGAAGATCTTGCCGGCAGAGGTGGCTTCGAATCGCGATCGCATGGATCGGTTTGTACTGGAAGCAAAAGCGGCTTCTGCGCTCAATCATCCCAACATCATTACGATCCACGAGATTGACCAAACGGACTCAGGTCACTTCATCGCAACTGAGTTCATTGATGGGGACACTTTGCGCGAACGCATGCAAATCGCGCCGCTGAAGCTGGGCGAAGTTATCGATGTTGCGGCGCAAATCGCCAGTGCGCTTTCGACTGCTCACGCTGACGGCATCGTGCATCGCGACATCAAGCCTGAGAATGTCATGCTTCGTCGTGATGGCATCGTGAAGGTGTTGGATTTTGGTCTTGCAAAATTAACAGAGCGGTTGCTGCCGGAGTCGGCTGATACCATGGCGCCGACATCAGCTCCAATCAATACTGAACCCGGGATTGTGATGGGAACGGCCACTTACATGTCGCCTGAACAGGCGCGCGGCCTTCAGGTAGATGCCCGTACCGACATCTTCAGCCTCGGTATTTTGATTTACGAGATGGTCGCAGGCCGTCTGCCGTTTGTAGGCTCGAACTCAATCGATATTCTCGCGGCGATTGTGAGTGACAAAGAACCGCCGCCACTTGCTCGGTATACGCATGAGGCGCCGCCCGAGCTCGAGCGCATTGTGGAGAAGGCGCTGGCGAAGGAACGGGAGGAGCGGTATCAGTCGGCGAAGGATCTGCTGATTGACCTGCGGCATTTGAAAAAGCGGTTGGAGATTGACACGGAACTGGCGCGCACGACGCCGCCCGAAAAGTTTGGAGTACCGCCTTCAGGCCCAATTTTCTTGGAGGCCAAAACGACGACGCCTGAAGGCGGTATTCCACAATCGCCCGCGACCACCAGCGCGGAGTACATCGTCAATCAGGTTAAGCTTCATAAGCGCAGTGTAACAATGACGCTTGGAGTGCTTGTGCTGGCGATGGTCGGCGCAATTTTCTGGTACCTCAAACACACTCCCGCCGCTTCGCTGACTGAGAAGGACACCATTGTCCTTGCTGACTTCGTCAATACCGCAGGCGATCCCGTCTTCGACGGAACACTCAAGCAGGCACTTGCTGTGCAACTCGATCAATCACCTTTCTTGAATATCTTCTCGGACCAACGTGTGCGCGAGGCGCTCAAGTTCATGGGACGCTCGCCGGACGAGCGCGTGACGAGAGACGTGGGGCGCGAGATTTGCCAGCGTCAGGGATTGAAAGCAATGCTGGTGAATTCGATTGCGAGCCTGGGAAACCATTACGTTATCACGCTGGAAGCTGTCAACGCACAAACCGGCGACTCGATTGCGCGTGAACAGGCGGAAGCTGAAAACAAGGAGCAGGTGCTTCATGCGCTCGGCGATGCGGCGATGAAGCTTAGAGAGAAGTTGGGCGAGTCGCTTCAATCAATCCAGAAGTTCGACGCGCCGATTGAACAGGGCACAACCTCTTCGCTTGAAGCCTTCAAAGCCTTCTCCCTGGGAGTTGAACAGCAACTGAAGGGCAGGTATCTCGAAGCTATTCCATTTCTCAAACGCGCGACGGAAATAGACCCGAATTTCGCGCTCGCTTATGCTCGGATGGCATCAATGTACTATAACAGCAGGCAGGACGACCTTGCCGCCGAAGCCTCGCAAAAAGCGTTTGAGTTGCGCGATCGAGCCAGCGAGCGCGAACGACTCCTTATATCTGCCGGTTACTACGACAATGTAACTGGAGAGTTGGAGAAGTATCTTGAGACGTTAGAACTGTGGAAGCGCACGTATCCGCGCGATGCTTCGCCGCACAACAATCTCGCCGTTAAATACAACGAGCTAGGTCTATTCGATAAAACCGTCGAAGAGGCGCACGAAGCGATTCGCCTCAATCCAAGTTCCGCTTCCGGCTACTCGCTTTTAGCCGGCGCCTTCCTGGGCCTCAATCGCTTCGATGAGGCTAAGGAGATCATCGGGCAGGCGCAGGCACAGAAGCTAGAAACCACCGCCATGCGCAGAATTCTTTTTCGGATTGCTTTTGTACAGGGTGATGCGACGACGATGCAGCAACAGATTGAATGGATGAACGGAAAGCCGGATGAGTATGTTGCTCAAGGTTGGCAGGCCGAGACTGCGGCGTTTTCAGGCCTGTTGCAAAAAGCCAGAGAATTTTCTAACCGCGCCTTTAAGTTAGCAGAGCGCCGCGACTTGAAAGACGTTGCAGCGCAGATCTTGGTAGCAGCCGCGGCGCGGGACGCGCTATTGGGTGATTGCAGGATAGTGAAAGAGCAGACCGCAAAAGCGCTCGGCATATCGCACAGTCAGCTTACGATGATCCCTGCGGGCAACGCACTGGCTACCTGCGGCGAGTTCAGCCAAACACAAACTATTAGTGGTGAATTGGTCAGGCGTTTTCCGAGAGACACCATACTCAATAAAGTTTCGCTGCCGGTCGTTCAGGCCCGAATTGAACTGCATAGAGGCAATCCGGCTCAGGCGATTCAGTTGTTGGAGACGACCAGACCTTACGAAGGGGCGGCTCATTTCCAAGCCGCCTACCTACGCGGCCAGGCCTACCTCAGCGAGCAGAAAGGGGCGGACGCCGCAGCCGAATTCCAGAAGATACTCGACCACAGGGGCTGGCAACCAACCTCTCCTTTATACTCGCTCGCGCACGTGGGCCTCGCGCGCGCTGCCGTGCTTCAAGACAACACGGCAAAAGCGCGCAAGGCTTATCAGGATTTCTTTGCGCTGTGGAGAGATGCGGACCCGGACACTCCGATTCTGATACAAGCAAAGAAAGAGTACGAGAAGCTGAAGTGAGTTTGACCGACGATGAGTCTGTCCGCCGGCACAACACTAGGACGTTACGAAATCCGCTCGAAGATTGGTGAAGGCGGAATGGGTGAACGCTACTAAGTGACTATGAAAGAATCGGAGAGAGCTCATTTGATTGGACGTTGCATTGTGACTGATCCGAGAATCTGTCACGGCAAAACGACTTTTCGTGGCACGCGGGTGCTGGTTGCGGATGTGCTGGAACAAGTCGCAAGCGGAGCGGCGTGGGAAACGATCATCGAAGATTGGAACGACAGCATCACGAAAGAGGCAATCGGCGAAGCTAGCCAGTCAGGCATTGCT
>JBGPNE010000438.1:0-3692 GCA_041487335.1 Pyrinomonadaceae bacterium | reverse complement strand
TTTGTGCATACTGCTCAAGACGTTCGACGCTGAACATCTCCTCACGGATCGGTTGCTCATCGCCGTAATGTGACGCCGATCTGAACCTTCCTGTTAGCGATGCGAAGAACTCAGCCATAGCGATGGAAAAACCGTCTCCTTTTGCATGCGCCTGAAACGTGATGCAGGGCCGGGGGTAGCCAAAGACAAACTGAAGGCTTACAGAATATCACGAATCAAAGTCGCGCTTTAGGACGCGTGCCTTGTTGCTGACCCCGGGTTGCGACGCCTCGTTCTCTGGTTTGCGCCAAAGCGGGGAGCTTAAGTCAATTTGCAAGTGCCTCGTCAGAATGACCGCTGGGCCGACCGACTTCCGCAGTTAAAGAAGCCAAGGAGGGGCCAAATTGCTCCATAATTCGCTTGAATTGTTAGACAACCACTACGGAACGCCACTTGCAAATCTTCGCGCGTGCGCGATGGGATGGCTCTATTCGCCCGGCGGTCGCGTTGCCTGAACTCAACAAAAGTAAACAGATGGACAAACAGGCCCTCAGGAAATCGTACATGCGAGCTGTCGCCCTAATCGGTGCGGCCGTGGTGGCTTTCTGTGCCTACCGTTTACCGGTGGCGCAACTCGATTTGCGATTTGCGGTTCTTGTCCTGGTGACACTTTTGAGTTCGCGAATCACAATTAAGATTCCTAGAGCCAGGGGTAACATCTCTGTTTCGGACACCTTCATTTTCCTGGCAATGCTCTTCTTTGGCGGCGAAGCAGCAGTATTGCTCGCGGCGACTGAAGCGTTTGCTTCTTCCCTGAAGAACAAGTCGAACGTTCGATTATTTAACGTCGGTGTAATGGCGCTTTCTACGTTTGTCACAGCGTCAGTTCTGCATATCAGCTTCGGTTCCATCAGTAACCTAAGTGCGATCTATTCACCAAATCTGATTATCGCACTATGCGTGATGGCGCTGGTGCAATTTGGTCTAAACTCCTGGTTGGTTGCAGTAAGCGTAGCCCTGGGGGCCAATCAGCCATTATGGGCCAGTTGGCGCAGCAATTTCCTCTGGACCTCCATGACCTATTTCGCGGGGGCGGCGGCGGCGGGAATAGTTACCCGACTCATTGGTCAGCTTGGCTTCTACGCATTTCTCTCCACAACTCCAATCATTGCGATCATCTATTTCACCTATAAGACATATCTCACTAACATTGAGACTTCAGCCGCACAGGCTGAGCAGGCCAGGTTGCACGTCGAAGAGCTTAATTGTTTTATAGCCGAACAGGACCGAATCAGTAAGGCGTTCCAGGAAAGTGAAGAGCACTTTCGCAGTGCCTTTGATTATGCAGCGATTGGTATGGCCCTGGTGTCACCCGAGGGTGGCTGGCAGCGAGTGAACCGCTCCCTCTGTGAAATCCTGGGTTACACAGAAAAAGAGCTGTTGAGATCTGACTTTCAAACAATTACTCACCGAGAGGACCTTGGTAACGATCTCGCACAGGTCTACCGGATGTTAGCGGGGGAGATACTCACCTGCCAGTTCGAGAAGCGCTACATCCACAAGCTCGGTCATGAGGTGTGGACATCAATGAGCGCGTCTTTGGTGCGCGATGCGCAGGGTGATCCGCTGCACCTCATCTTTCAGATCCAGGACATCACTGAACGCAAGCGGGCTGAGTCCGCGATTCAAACCCTATCGCTTGTAGACGAGTTAACGGGGCTTTACAATCGTCGCGGCTTCCTCGCATTTTCGAAACAGCATCTCAACTCGCTCCAAAGGACTAACAAGGGCTCGATGGTCGTTTACGCGGATCTGGACGGCTTAAAGCAAATTAATGACTCGTTTGGCCACAAAGAAGGCGACCGCGCGCTAGTAAAAACTGCGGAGCTCCTCAAGGAGACATTCCGTTCCTCGGACGTGCTTGGCCGTCTGGGTGGCGACGAATTCACAGTTCTGGCAGCGGTTGACTCAGAAAGTAGCGTTGCAGGTCTAGTCGACCGTTTGGAGCAGAAGTTCAAGCGCTACAATGCTTTGAAGACTGCCCCTTACAGACTCTCGGTCAGCATTGGTCTTGCGCTGCTCAAACATGAGGAGAAACAGTCGATTGAAGATCTAATGGCTTCGGCCGACAGGGCAATGTACGAGAACAAACGGAAAAAGAGGGCCAGTCTTCAACCGTCAGAGGATGTAGCGGACCACCTGAGTGAGGCCGTGGCTTAACGGCCGAGTTGCTCCAGGCAAAGAATCCAAGACGGCAGGTTTCGCGACCTGCCGTTTTGTTTATGTAGTATCCTCAGCATCCATTCATGAGCATTGGCCCAACAGCTATCAGGAAAGAAGAGATACCACCACCCCAGCCGGGCTGCCCGGCTGGGGACCCCGTGTCCCAAGCGGCGCCGCCTGCCCGGTGGCGAGCGCTCGCGCTGCTCTCGATGGCTGAACTGCTGGGAATGTCGCTCTGGTTTAGTGCCTCGGCGGTGTTACCCGCGCTGCGGTCGGAATGGAGTCTGAACGAGTCGGTGGCGAGTTGGTTGACGATTGCGGTTCAACTTGGCTTTGTCTGCGGCGCTTTGCTTAGTGCACTTCTGAATCTTCCTGACATTATCCGCGTGCGTCACCTTTTCGCGCTTTCAGCCTTCGCTGGCGCCTTAACGAATGCTGCCTTCGGTTTCTATGCTCGCGGCGCCGGACTCGGAATCGCCTTGCGCTTTCTAACGGGAATGTTTCTTGCGGGCATCTATCCGCCGGGCATGAAGATCATGGCAACATGGTTTCGGCGGTCGCGCGGGATGGCTCTCGGAGTGCTCGTGGGAGCGCTGACTCTGGGCAAAGCGTCGCCCTATCTCGTCAACGGATTGGGCAGTCAAGACTGGCGCCACAATATCCTCTTCGTCTCGCTACTTGCGCTCGCTGGTGGTCTGATTGTTCTCTTCTTTGTTGAAGATGGGCCATATGTGATGCCGGCTGCTCGTTTTGATTGGAAACAGTTAATCGCGGTTTTCGGCAATCGCGGCGTTCGTCTGGCAAACTTCGGTTACTTCGGCCACATGTGGGAACTCTACGCGATGTGGACCTGGACGCCCGTGATGATTCGCGCGAGTCTGGCAGAGCAGCGAAGTCCTCCTGTGTTGGCAGAGGTTGCTTCGTTTCTCGTCATTGGCTGCGGAGCGATCGGGTGTGTTGCGGCCGGACTAATCGCGGATCGAATCGGTCGCACTGTCGTGACCTCGTGGGCAATGGCCATCAGCGGTAGTTGCTGTTTGCTCATTGGGTTTCTGTTCGGAGCGAAACCGTTCCTGCTCCTATTGGTTGCGGCAATTTGGGGAGCAAGCGTTGTAGCCGATTCCGCGCAGTTTTCGACTTGTGTGACTGAGCTGGGCAATCCCCAATATATCGGCACAGCCCTCACCGTCCAGACCTGTCTTGGCTTTTTGTTAACAACAATCTCGATCGAACTCATTCCACACTTTGTTAACGCAGTTGGCTGGCACTACGCATTCATGATTCTTGCGCCGGGACCACTCGTCGGCGTAATCGCGATGCTGCGACTGCGTGGTTTGCCGGAGGCAGTAAAGATTGCGCACGGGCATCGTTAGTCGACAGTCGTCCTGGCTTTTCTTCAATTTCAATGCTGTTTACGGATCTTAACTTTCAGGGCGCGAACGTTGCTGGAGTGCTGGTGGTACTGGCGGTCAGCACTGTCGCGTTTATCG
>JBGPNE010000437.1:0-3698 GCA_041487335.1 Pyrinomonadaceae bacterium | reverse complement strand
GATCGGCACTGGTGCACTTTGTCACGACGGCAGCGGAGTCACTCAACTACAGAACCGAGGAGCGGTAGCGACCGGGTCGATCCCAGTGTTAGTCAAGAAACGGAAATCCACAATTCCACCGAGGTTGCGTGGCTTCGCAGACGACCCGGTCGCTACCGCTCCTCGGTTCTGTAGTTGAGTGGCCGCAGCGACTGAGCCAAACTGCATCAGTAACGTTTGGTAGCGTATCTATGAAAGCGTTTTCGTCACGCTACTGATCGAACTTGAAACCTGAAACTTGAGATTAGATTGATGAATCTGAAAGATCGAATTGCCCTGATTACCGGCGGTGGCCGCGGCATCGGCCGCGCCATCGCATTGGCATTCGCGCGTGAAGGAGCACGAGTGGTGCTTGCCGCGCGCACAGCGGAGCAGGTTGGGCGCGCCGCCGATGAGATCAGCGCTAAGTGTGGCGTTGCAGCAATGCCGGTTGTTTGCGACGTTTCAGACATAGGGAGCGTGCAGCAGATGTTTGCCAGCGTCACGCAAAAGCTCAGTCGCGGGCCCGACATCCTTCTCTTCTAATCACTTTGGCAAAGAACCCGTTCAAACCTTGCGCGAGAGTTCATAAACCAATCGTATCGGCAAGCCTACGATATTGAAATAGTCACCGCGAATCTCTTCAATGAAAAGTGCGGCTCCCCCCTGCACTGCATAAGCGCCTGCCTTGTCCATCGGTTCTCCGGTGGCCACGTACCACTCAATCTCTGCCCCGGACATTTCGCTAAAGCGCACGCGTGTTGATTCGTAAGCGGCCACTGAGCGACTGCTCTCTCCGATACGCAGAATAGCCACTCCCGTCAATACTTCGTGCCACTTGCCACTCAAAAGCGTAAGCATTCTCCCAGCGTCTTCACTGTCGCGCGGCTTGCCCAAAATTTCGTCGTCAATCACGACCACGGTATCGGCGCCGAGCACGAGTCCGGACGAGACTTTCCGGGCCACAACTGCGGCCTTCGTCTGGGCCAGTCGCTTAACATAAGCCACCGCATCTTCGGAAACGCCTCGGGTCTCATCGATCTCTGCTGCCATAGTTTCGAAAGGCCACCCGACCGCCCTGAGTATTTCAGCGCGGCGCGGGCTCTTCGAAGCGAGAACAATCTTTTCTTTCAGGATCTGTTCCCTTTGCAATCAGACCTCCCGCTTGTCGCTCCAGCCGGTTCTCCGCTACACTCCTTCATGATTTTCTGACTTGATTTGTGATTTTAGATTGAAATCGCCAAATCGCAAATCTAAACAAACGGGGGGGAAAGGGGAACGGGGGAAGAGGGGAACGGCGAAAGTGAAACGGTGAAGTCGCAGAGGCCTCTATTTCCCAGTTTCCGTCTTTACCTATCTCGTATTCCCCTGTTCCCCTGTTTTCCTGTTCCCCAAGAGGGTAAATAGCGCATGGACAGATTGATCAAAACATTACCGGCAATCCTCGAAGCTGCGGGTGATTCTGAGGAAGTTGCGGAGGCCGCCTGCATCGCCGCGTGGAAGCACGCCGCGGGCGAACGCTTATCCGATCATGCGGTTCCCATTCGACTCAACGAAAAGAAGCTGATCGTGGTCGTTGCCGACACCCTCTGGCAGAAGCAACTTCAACCTATGCTGGGCCAGGTGCTCTTTCGCCTAAACTCAATTTTGGGCCAGCCGTTGGTTACCTACATCGAATTGCGTGTTGACCCGGAAAGATTAGTGCAGTCGCACAGACCTCAAGAAGGGCGGAAGCGATCGATTGAGGAACAATTCAGCGACCGAGTTCCCTTTGAGCTGTTGTCAGCCGCTGCCGCGATAGAAGATGCTGGGTTGCGGCGAGTGTTTCTTGGAGCAGCCTTAAGTTGCATTAGCCGATTGGAAAAATCGCAAATCTAAAGTCGACAATTTCAGAACCATGCCAATTACCGAAGCCGATATCGAGAAGATTGCGCAGCTGGCGCATATGGAAATTACTCGCGAGGAACTCAAGGTGTTCGTTCCGCAGATTGCAGGGATCGTTACTTACGTCGAACAGTTGGCTGCGCTCGACACGCACAAAGTGGAGCCCTCGCTGGGCGGTTTCACTCCCGAAGGCGAGCGGACGGATTCCTCGCGCGACGACGAGATCGCGCCGTCTCTTGGACAGAGTGTGGCGCTTGAAGAGGCGCCGGATGCGGCTTCAGGCCATTTCCGCGTACCGAAGGTTCTTTAAAGGCAGTAATCAGCAATCAGCAGTCCTTAAGAGTCTAAAAGAGTCTCCCCGAAAGCCAAATTGGTCAGTTAGATGAGTAACACCAAATCAGTAGTTGAATCATTGACGTGTCGTATGTTGAGCGGCGAAATCAGTGCTCGTGCGGTCGCTGAGTCAGCCCTGAATGCCGCAGAGAAGCTCAACGATACGTTGAATGCATTCCTTGAGATTAACCGTGCTGGGGCCTTGAAGCGTGCTCAAGCGATCGACGAAGAGATCCTAACCATGGGTGCAGACGAGCCGTCTGCGACCCGACGGCTTGCCGGCATTCCGATAGCCATCAAGGACAACATCTGTGTGCGGGGACTTCAGACTTCCTGCGGATCGAAAATCCTCGGTGACTATCACCCACCTTACAACGCCACCGTCATCGAACGACTGCTCGACGCGGGCGCGATGATTATTGGCAAGACCAACTGCGATGAGTTTGCGATGGGCTCGTCGAATGAAAACTCCGCCTTCGGCACGGTAAAAAATCCGTGGGACATCTTACGCGTGCCCGGCGGTTCTTCGGGCGGCTCAGCCGCGGCTGTGGCCGCAGGCATTGTGCCTCTGGCGCTAGGCTCCGACACGGGAGGTTCGGTGCGGCAACCTGCCTCGCTTTGCGGAGTCGTCGGCCTGAAACCAACATACGGACGTAACTCGCGTTATGGACTGGTGGCCTTCGCATCATCTCTGGACCAGGTTGGAATTTTCGGCCGCAATGTTCGTGATGTCGCGACCGTCCTCAGAGTTATTGCAGGCAGGGATTCCCATGACGCGACCACCGCAAACGTGCCGGTGCCGGATTACAGCGCCGGTTTAACGGGTGAGATTAAGGGAGCGCGGATAGGATTCCCTCACTCGCTCTATGGTGAAGGGCTTGATGATGAGGTGCGGGCAACGGTTCAGAGTGCAGTCGACGCATACCGTGAGCTGGGAGCCGAGATCGTCGATGTCGAATTGCCTCACGCAACATACGCGATAGCGGTTTATTACATCATTGCGACTGCTGAGGCGTCCTCAAATCTTGCGCGTTATGACGGAGTACGCTACGGGTTTCGCGCGCAGGAGGCGCCCGAGCTGCGCCATATGTATCGCAAGACGCGCGACGAAGGATTTGGGCCAGAAGTAAAGCGTCGCATCATGTTAGGTACTTATGTGCTCTCGGCCGGCTACTACGATGCCTATTATCGAAAAGCCCAACAAGTGCGGGCCCTTATCAAGGAAGATTTTTGTAAAGCCTTTGAGAGATGCGACGCTATCATCACTCCCACTTCACCCACACCAGCATTCCCTATCGGCGAGAAGGTTGATGACCCGCTGGCCATGTACTTGAGCGACGTCTACACCGTCACCGCGAATCTCGCCGGTGTGCCCGGCCTCAATGTGCCTTGCGGCCTTTCGTCAACCAAATTGCCAATCGGGTTTCAACTGCTCGGGCCCTATTGGTCCGAGCCCATGCTCT
>JBGPNE010000436.1:0-3712 GCA_041487335.1 Pyrinomonadaceae bacterium | reverse complement strand
CTTCCCGCCAGCAGGGCCAGCCCGGAAAACAGCAATCCAATTGTCCAGGTTTTCATTTGGCGTTCTCCTTGGAGGCACTCGTCAGTCATCGATTCGGTGTCCGTGATGTCGGATCACATCTCGGCGTAGAAGTCACGCTTCAGGGAGTCATCAAGATAGATGAGCGAAAAAAAGTAGGTCCACAACAATTGTCGCAGCAGTGCCGCGACAATCCGGAAATCGGGAAATGCCTCGACAAAGCGAATCATGTGGCACAGCGATTTCTCCGAAAAACCCTGGCCAACCTCCATCTCCAATTGTCTCGCCAGTGCGGAGACAATTTGCCCGCCATACTCCGCCCGCTTTTGCTTGAGGATGTCCTGTCGGACGCGACGACCCACATGCCAATAAAGTGTGGTGAAGCCTGAGTCGACGGCTCGGGCAACCCCTGCGCGGGCTTGCAGTATCAGTTTCCGCACGTCGGTCAGCAATGGACGCGCAACCGGCGCGTCAGCTTTTGCCAACGTCTTATTCTTCGACACCTTCGCGGTCTTGACGCTCACTGGTTACAACTGGAGCGCCTTGTTGAGCGACAATGCCAACTTCATTTCAGGAAGTCCGCACAGAATTTCTGAACAAACAGCAACATTTGCTGAACTTGGGCAGCATCGTATTTGGAAAAATGGCCATGAGCAGCATCATTGCGAAGATTCGCCCATGAGGTAATTTGCTTCTGAACCAATGGGCCGTAAATCCCCTTCTTGGAAAGTGATGCGTTCAGAGGATCGAGAGTAAGCGGCTTACCCTTCGGGCTCAGCACAACTACGCCGTTTGTATCTGCAATCTTTCGTAACGAGTCTTCGAGAACAGCTCCGAGCAGTACTGCGGAAGCGTCCTTGTAGCCTTCCCCGAGAAGATGCTCCGCCATCTCCAAGAAGTCTGCAAAGATTTCAGCTTGAATCAAACTGCGGAAGTTTGTGAGCATGCCCGACTTAACGTCGTGCTCCACGGCCTTGAGAATTCCCACTACATCACTTACATGACGGCAGTGATTGCTGTGCATGCTGTTGAAGTTAGGAATCTTTGTGACGGATTGAAACATCTGAAAGTAGTGACTATCGGTGCCATACAGTCGCGTAATTAGTTGACCTCCGCGTGCGGTAATTGAGAGAAGTTCCTGAACGCGTTCGGGGCCAAGATTGTGTCCAATAACAGAGGCGTCTGCAGCCAGCTTCGCACCGGTGGCGATGAGATTCTCAATTTCTTTTGTTACCAGCTGATTCATAACTCTCCCTTTGGCGCCCGACGATATGGCTCAGTGGTGTGCGGAGACCATACTAGCAAAGCACAGAACTGCTGTTTCACGTGTCTACAGCAGCCGCGGGTTAGTGGTCAACTTTCGACTCGCGTGAATCGAACCCAACCTCGCGTTGGATGGAGTTTGAAAGACTCTACTCGATACCCTGCTTCCCGCCACGCCCGCGCCCAAGGCCGAAGCCGCGTATCCGTTTGGTTTGCCCAAAACGCCTGGTACTTCGTGGCGGAGGTTGGCAACTGGAAACCGAGTACGGTCTTCGCCTCAGCAAACCTGAGAGTAACAGCCTTCGTTTTCTGTCGCGAAAGGTAGGCCACCAGGGGGGCGTACTTTGAAGCCCTTGAACCTGGGGCGGCAAGGAGCGACTTTGATGCTCCGGGTCGAGTGGCGTGTCGGTTTGGCGCCGCGGGCGATCTCTTCGGTTTAAAACTCCACCGGGGTTCTGGTTCTAGAATGAAGTCTCGATCGTGCAGCAACTCAATGATCGATGGGACTTTCCCAAAAACATTGATTACCCGATACACTGGGATTCGTTCTTGCACCAAGTAGCGCCAAGAATGCTTGCTGGAAACCTTGAGTTTTTGCCATGAGATACTCGAAGCTTCAGTTCCCTTAATTTCCAGCACCAGCCGATTCTGTCCATCGGAGAAATGGACTTCCAAATCGGCTCCGTCGCGAGGTCGAGAGAACCTACACTTCGGATCGGTGCGCCGAAAGTGGATCTTTACGATTTCCTCGGCGCGTTTCCCGATCATCGCACTAGCCAAACTTCGCGGGAACTTCGCGTTTAGCGCTCGCAATTCGTCGTCATCGAGATCCACGCTGAGCGCTTCCATAGTCTCTTGCGCTCTAAACGATTGAGTTCAGCGGCCCGAAAGCTGCGCAGCTACTGTGGGTCCGCTGGAACAAAGCGTTAGCCAGACCAAGTATTCACGCGGAGTCTTGGTAACTTCGACTTCCGAGTCATCAAGCGTGACATAGATGACTGCAGCCAGATTGCCAGCCTTTGGGTCAAACGACACCTTCGCTGTACCTGTGATGGTGACCGATTCCGCTATCCATCGCCTTATCCGCTCTGAGCCCTCTTCGGAGTCGCTCCATTCCTCCCACTGCAACTGGTGCTCGGCCTCAAACTCCGCTTCAAACGTTATCGTGCATTCGTAGTCGCCAATTGCGACCACGCTAAAGTGGATAACTGATGGCTCGGAGAGGCTTGTGTCGTAGATCTCAAATCTGCGTTCAACGTGATAGAAACTCAAACCGCCCAGCTCATCACGAACGGCGAACTCAAGAGCAGCAATTCCCTTATCGATAGATTCGCGAATCTCGCTGACCTGATCTTCTTTCATCAGAAGGACTTCGGTCAGCCGCGGCAACGATTGAAAGTGGAGAAGGTTTGGAAACCGTTCGCATGCGAGTTTGAAATCACGGTCTTCTGATACAACGGCAACATAGCAGGCAGTCTTGTTCGCGTATGAATCCAGCAAGGCCAGGGCAAAAGCGTCCGGAAACTCCTTGCGTTTCTTGCCTTCGCGGAATGGAGCTGCAACGGAGTCATACCAGTTCATTACCGTGACGAGATTCAGCCCTTCGTAGCCGAGCCTTAGAACGTCGAACTGAATTAAGAAGGTCCGCCATTCCTCATTTGCAAGGCGAGTTACTTCCCAGTTGTCCAACGACGGACGAGAGCGCTCCGGAAAATTCTTCCATTTTGCTAGAAACGGGGCCTTTCTACGAGCTGCCTCAAGTGCGTCAAGCGCCTCTTGAGAGCGGGTACGTATCTGGCGTTTCACTTCTCGTTCGGTGGGATCGGGAAGCAATAGCTTCAGCCCTCTCTTCTTGCACGCCGGTACGAATGTGGTAAACGCAGTGGATGAGAAGTTGTAGTGCTGCCCGGCAAGGATGCTGGTATCAAGAAATACAGCAGTAGGCATTGACATGGTGGCAGGTAGGCTAACGTGCAGATCGCCGGGCGCCGGAAGCACTCCGGTGAACCACAGCGTTAGAGGCCATTTCAAGACTATCGAGAGAGGCGATCATTAATAAACCCAACAGTGTTCTCATACTTCGCCCGGGCGGAAACGGAGAGAGCATCAAGCGGTCCGAATAGCCGCTCAAAAGGTGCATAGAATTCTTCGACTCCGATCGGTGCTTTTACCTGAAAGTTGTTGCGATGTGTTTCCACCCAATCAATTACGAGAGAGTTTTCGATGCCGCCTGCTTTCTGGGGGATTGGCCATGGGATAACACTAGGTCTACCACGCTCCGAGCAAATCGGAATCTGCGCAGATCTTTCAGCGACCTCTTGATCAACGCGAAGTCCCAGCCACTGTGCCTCTTCACTCAAGCGATAGGCCTGGACGAGAGCGGGGCCGGCAAAAAGATTGGCGTCGAGGTTGAACATGAACCTGCCGTGAG
>JBGPNE010000435.1:0-3739 GCA_041487335.1 Pyrinomonadaceae bacterium | reverse complement strand
GGTGCTTCGTCTTTCACGCTATCGCGCTGCGCGCATCGGCGTAGATGTGAACCTGCACACCGGCAAATGGACTTTCGAGCAGGCGGTAAACTATTTCGTGGAAGCCGGCGGGCTGGATCGCGAGTCGGCTACCGGCGAAGCGGCGGGCGCGGCGGCGAACCCCACCCAGAAAATTACCTACATGGTTGGCAAGTGGCAGATCATGCGTCTGTTGGGAAAATATCGCGACAAGCAGGGCGCAAACTTCCGCCTGGGCCAGTTTCATGACGACTTGATCAAAAGTGGCAGCCTGCCGCTTTCGGTTGTTGAGTGGATCCTGCTGGACGATTCGACGTCGTTGGATCAGGCGCTGAAGTGATATACATTGCGGCATAACTCACAACTCCTGGGCGCTTTCGGTCTATAATTCGCGCATGGAGAACATCCATGTTCATTGACGAGTTTGTCTGGCTGCCCGACATCTGAAAAATTAGAGGCCAAGCATCATGTCAGCCAGGACGAGGTTGAAGAAGTGTTCTTCAATGCCCCTAAATACAGGTTCGTGGAATCAGGACATAGACCAGACGAGGATGTATACTCGGCAGGTGGACAGACTGACAGCGGACGCTTTCTGATTGTGTTCTTCATCCATAAAACTGGGAATACCGCGCTAATACTGACCGCGCGGGACATGGATAGCAAAGAGCGAAGACGACATGAGCGAAAATAGCGATACCGAAAAGAGCAGCATTTCCAAGGCCCGTACTCCGGAAGAGATTGCCGATTATTGGGATAGCCACAGTCTGGCCAATCACTGGGACCAGACGCATGAAGTCGAATTTGAGGTGCGAGCTCAGCGACCGCGTCGGATCACGGTTGACCCCGAGATCTATGAGCGGCTGCAAGAGCAGGCGCGGACGCAAGGTGTCACGCCGGAAGCGCTGGTCAATCAATGGCTCAGTGAACACCTGGTACATCGATAAAGCCGCTTAGGAGCTAATACTCCACACTTCCTCGAATCGCCGATCTAAACTTATAAGGCTACAGGCGATGGTTTCCAGACTATTAAGACATGCAAGTGCGCGTTGGGGGAACTCAATTCATTGTGGGACTTGTTAGCGAACAACTTTTTGCAGGAAATGAGTCGGCTTCAGGCTCTCGATCAAAAGAGTCTCTAAGATTAGCAATAGTCATTCACGCATCCTTGATCCGCGAAGCAATAGATCTACTTCCAACACTCGACGAAAAGTGAATTCCTCTTTATCCAAAGTAAATCGCCGTTTCTAAAGTCCAAAAGAAAGTGAAATGATGAAGGGCGCAGCCATAGTAAACGCGACTTTATTGTTTGCTAGTGGAGGGAAAGCCCAGCAACTCGATTCTCATAATTTGGGAGGAATAATTTCCTATGATTAAGGGTACCGAAGTACGAAAAGCCGATCACCCAATCGACAAGATTTTTCTCGACCGCTGGTCGCCGCGTGCGATGACAGGCGAAACGATTCCGGAGGAGGAGTTGATGGTTCTGTTTGAGGCCGCGCGCTGGGCGCCTTCGTCATACAACAATCAACCCTGGCGCATACTCTACGCCCGCCGCAACAGCGAACACTGGCCGCTCTTCTTCGATCTGCTGGTGGAATTCAATCAAAGTTGGGTCAAAAACGCAGCGGCGCTCGTGCTCTTCATTTCCCGCACGCATTTTGATTTCAACGGCGAGCCGTCCGTCACCCACTCGTTTGACACCGGAGCCGCATGGGAAAATCTTGCGCTTCAGGGTTGGCTCAAAGGTTTAGTAGTACACGGTATGCAGGGCTTTGATTACGAACGCGCGCGCACCGCGCTAAACATTCCGGAAGGATTTCGAGTGGAAGCGATGGTTGCCATCGGCAAGCCGGCGGACCTGGCAACACTTCCCGACGACCTGCGTGCGAAGGAAGCCCTGAGCGATCGTCGCAAACTCGAACAGACGATCTGCGAAGGGCCGTTTTGCTTCTAGTGTTCAGCTTTTTCAGCGCAGCTCACCAGCCTCCTACGCCCTTCCTCACGGTCGGGCTACTGCCCCTAGGATCATTGCACCACTAGCGCCGTGCTGATTATTCACACTCGACCGTGTAAACGATCGTCGTCTTTCCACCTGCGGGAACACTAACCTTGAATTGCACTGTGTTAGCTCCAAGACCCTCGCTTGGATTTGTGCTTTCGACTATCTTCCATTCGTTGTTGTCGTAACGCTCGATGCCCTCACGCACGAATGCTTCGGCAGCCTGCATTCCGCGATTGGTCAGGATCACTTCAACTTTAGTAACCAGCTTGTCGTGGCCGTTGTCATTCTTGTCGCGATAGTTGACTACGCGGCGTTCAAGGACCCGCCGGGTGCCGAAGAGGGTCGCAGAACGACCTTGAGTGACACTAAAGTCCGCATTTTGTGGGGTGAAAGATATGCGATCCTGACCCACGATCTGGGCCAACTCGCCGGTGAGTTGGTAAATCGTGACCAATCCCGCAGCCATCGGCGAGCTTGCCGTGTTCTTTGAGACCAGTCGCACCTCCAGCCCGCGTGGCAAGAGTATGAACCCGCCGCGACCAAGCGTTTGTATGTCGTGAGTATTCTCGAAGACGTTGCGTTGCACGATTGTCAGGCGCGCACGCTGGAAGATTGGGAAACGACTGATAAGCGCATTAGCGTTGAGATTGATATTCCGGCCCAGGGTGAAGCGATTGAACGCGCTCAGGCCGCTAACCTCCGCATAATTGGCGCCGCTGGATCCGTCGGATACGTCCGTCATAACATTGACTGTCATTTGTGCTGCATATTCACCACGATACTGGCTGCCTCCACCGTCAGGTAATAACGCTATCTCGCCGGCAACCAGGTCAACAGTGCCAAGCGCGAGATCAACGCCAGTGTTGTTATAGAGCGAGACCCACGAATCGAGCGTCGCGGCTGTCGGCGCTTCACCTTTAGGTGTTGGGTCAAGCACAAGCGCGTAATCGCTTTGCCAGGACAGGTTCGGAGCAAGGTAATCAATCTGTACGCGCTTGCGTGTGGCAGCTCCGCGGTTAAGAATCACGAGATGCAAAACCGGCGATTTCTCGTTGTTCACTTGCGCTCCGTCAAGCGTAACGTCCTGCCGCACAACCTCTGCGTCTTCAGCTAAGACGCGCACAGTGCGGATATTCGCTTTAGGCATCAGGCTACGCCATTCGACCGTGTTGTAGCCTGGCTGCAGTTCAATAACGCGCTCTTCCAGGAACTCGGCGATGCCGGCATTGTAGATCGTTAAGTTGGAAGTTTTGTTATCACTGGATTGAGCGCGAGCCGAAGGTTGATAGGCCAGGCCACAAACCAGAATAGTGATAACCAAGACACAGATTCGTCTGAACATAGTTTTTCTCCTGTGGGATAGGCTGAGACACATCGAACTGGATATTCGCATTGCGCTCTCCCGGTGCTTATCCTAATCTTCCTCAAGCTGCCTCGCAATCGGCGTCAGTAAATGGACCGGGAGTATCAACCCCTGGAGACGAGAAGTATGACAACTCCGATTCGGATTCTAATGCAAACCACCATACCGTTTGCCGAAGACGACTGGCACATCGGCCGGTTCTCTCTGCTGCGAGACGTACTGGCTTCGCTGAAGGACGAGGCCGGAACCCCCCTATGCGAGGTGACCACACGCGATCGTGAATCAGACACGGCCGGTAATGATCCCGTGCTCAGCTCGCTTGACACTACAGATTTTAACGAGCTGTGGCTGTTTGC
>JBGPNE010000434.1:0-3740 GCA_041487335.1 Pyrinomonadaceae bacterium | reverse complement strand
GACTAAAGGGCGTGCCCTATCTGGAACCGGAGACACCAATCTATGCGGAGGACCTCGAGGCATGGGAGAAAAAGGCGGGCGTTAAGGTCTCGAGCGGCGACGTGATTTTCATCCGTACTGGACGGTGGGCTCGTCGAGCGGCGGTCGGTCCCTGGGACGTCTCAAGACACTCCGCGGGACTCCACGCCTCTTGCGCGCGTTGGCTTAAGGAACGTGGTGTGGCCGTTCTCGGAAGCGACGCGGCCAGCGACGTCGTGCCGTCGCGGGTAGAAGGCGTGAACTTGCCAATTCACCAACTCGCATTGGTCGCGCTCGGCGTGCACATCTTTGACAACTGCGATCTGGAAGCGATTAGTGAAGCGGCGGCGAAACGGAATCGTTGGGAGTTCCTGTTGACTGCAGCCCCACTTGCAGTGCCTGGGGGAACCGGCTCTCCATTGAATCCTATCGCGACGTTCTGACGTCGAGTTCGGGAGTACCGTCTAGTAAACATGAGTCTACTGCTCGCCATTTTTTGTCTGCCTTGTTCAGAGTGAGTCTTTGCCTGAAAGGTGGGAGTGCGGTGAGAAGGGCTGGCATCCCATTCTACGAATTGTTAGTCTATCCCAGCATCGAAGTCCTCAACTGTCTATGAACTTGATACTTGCTTGTGAGTCGATTTAGATAAGTGTACTAACGGCGGTAACATTAACGCCGCTGTTAGTACGGCTACTTCTTGTTGGGCAGCGCAAAATGTGGGAAAACGGAAGGATGTCACTATGAGTCGATTAAGTTGTATTCCAGCCTTTTTGCTGGGGCTGCTCATCGTATCCGCAACCGTTTTGGCAAAGGGACAGACAACGAGGATCGAAATCCGAAGCGATCTCTTCGTCGCTCCGCTCAAAATCACCGATCGGATCATCGTTAAGAGTTTCAATATCTGGAATGGACCGGGCGTCCGTATCAACGGCGAACCGGTCCACATGAACCCCAAACAGCAATCTGGCGCATTCATCGATTGGCCAAGAGGGGAGGTTTTGGCGCGGCCCCAAGCGTTGCAACGTTATGAGGTAGAGTTCCAGGTTGAGGTCGATTGCCACCGAATGATTGCTACATCGTGATGTACGAATTCGACCCCAAAGCAGAGGATGGGTACATCTATCTGCCTAGCCGAGACGACGAGCGGGGCAAGAGCAACACGTTCTTGATTTACCACGGTGTTGAGGGCAAGTGGTTCCACTCATCGGCCGAATGGGAAAGACGGATCAGGCCACTCATTGTGAACTGGCGCTAGATGAGCGAGTAACCCAGAACTGTTCGCACTGTGCCCAACAACGCCATGCAGCCGACGTGCGAGGCCGCACGCGGCTGATGGCGAACGTTATCGTGACCCAGCCGATGGAGTATTTCGCACTCGGACGATAGATTGTGCTGGTGGGCTACAACTTCGAGTGGGACCCAGAAAAGGCGGAAGCGAATCTCAGCAAGCACGGCGTTTCATTCGCGGAGGCAGTCACGGCGTTTGGTGATCCCTTGTCGATGAATATGTCAGATCCGGACCACTCAGAAAGCGAACAGCGGTTCATCGTGCTCGGCACGTCGGATCGTTATCGTTTAGTGGTGGTGTCGTACACCGAGCGGCCGCCTCTGACGCGAATCATCAGCGCTCGGATGGCAACTCGACATGAGCGAAAGCAATATGAAGAAGAGTAAGGGAAAGACACGGCAGCTTGGGTCTGACAAAGACACTATGCGGCCCGAATACGATTTCTCCAAAGCAGACCGAGGCGTCACTGCGAGACGATACGCAGAAGGCACTAACGTTGTTCTACTCGATCCGGATGTCGCGGAGATCTTTCCAAATGGGCGTGCAGTGAACGAGGCGCTTCGAACGATCGCGCGCCTGACGCGGACGACATCGCGAAAGGCGCCCCGCAAGCGCACGGCATAACTCCCGATTCGACGCGGAGCGCGGGCAGCAGCGCTCTCATCAAACTTGGCTTTCTGAAGCCCCGTGAAGTGAACGAGCGGATCGCTAGTTCATCCGTGATCACAGCGCATTTCGCGCGCCCCGCTTGACGCCGACCGACAAGGCAAACCTCCGTGCTAAGCCTCGGCCCGCACCCACCCATACGCCCTGTTTGAAGCCTGCCCGCCTTCTTCCTTGTAGACCTTCTTGAACTTCGTGAGCGCATCCGCAGGCAGCCCCTTGCGCTTGGCGTTCACATCCACCTTGTAAAGCCTTGCGGCGTTCAACCCGAAGATCTTGGCCTTGTCTTCCTTGGTCAGCTTCTTGTAGCCAAACTTCTCGCTCATCTCGCCGGTGAACTGGAACCGCTTGAACAAATCGATTGCCCACTGCGGCGAGCCCCACCACAAGCAATCTGTTCCCCAAATTACATGGTCGGATCCGTAGTACTTGATGTTCTTGCCGATGAGATGCTGGCACATCGCCGGGTTCTCGACCGCAAGCAGCCCGAAGGACGATCCGATCTCGCAGTAGACATTGTTCATCTTCGGATTGCGCTTCTTGATGTCCATCAGCACGTTGTGCCACAGGAAATCGCCCGTCGTGGGGTCGAACTGATTATTGGCTACATAATCCTGCTCGTTTGGCCCGTGCTTCAGAGCAGAGTGATAGATCACAAACGTCAGGTCGGGATTCTGCAACGCCGCCTTCTCGACGTCCTTCGGGTTCGCCAGATGACCGAGCGTGCGTGATTGATAGGAAAATCCTTTGTGGACGCTGAACAACCTGACGCCCAACTGACGAGACTTCTCGTAAAACTTCGCCGACATATCGTCATCGATCTGGAAGCCACCGCCGCTCTGACCCGGATCGGTGTGACAATACCACTTCCACGAGTCCATGCCGTAGAGTTTCACTTCGCGCTCCATCTGCTCCCACAGCGCCGGCCAGTCAGGCTGGTTCGTCGTCTTGTTCCAATAGTGGTTTGGCGCGCAGTTGCCCTGCGACAGCGAGCGCTGGCAGCCGGCCAGGTCGTTGAGATCCTTCTTGCGCTTCGCCATCAACCAGCTCGGAAGCCCAGCGCGGCTGCGGTCGGCGCCTTCGAGCAATTTGCCTGTTTCATCGCGCTGTTTCTCTTTGGTGGGCACGCCGCTGATGACGATCATGCTCGTCTCGCTGTCGAAGAAAATCTCTTTGACGAAATTGTGGAAGCTGTAGGCCTCGGCATCCGCCTTCAGGTTAAAGCCCATGTTCTTGAGGAACTCATACTGGCGAAACCCGCCGCCCGAGCCTGCGCGCCGTTCCACTCCCAGGTCGTACGAGTTCGTGAAGTGAGTCTGCACGTCGAGGATGAAGTACTCGCCCTTCGGCCATTTCTCCGCGGTCGCCGCCGGCTCGAAGGCTTCGGCGGCATCGACTTCCCAGTAAGAGCCGTGCACTGCGTTCATGGCAAGGACCGCCGTCGCAAACCCCATGGACGTGCGCATGAAGTCGCGGCGGTTCATGCCCAGCCGCTTCGCATTCTCCGCGCCCCATTTGCCGATCAGGTACTCGACGTGCTGCTGCTTTTTGTTCTGAGGCCGCGGAAGGATCTCTTCATTCGATACGACCTGAGTTGGAATAGGAGAGTCAACTCCCTTCAGTGCATCGCGCTTATACTTGGGTATCCACATCGCTGTTGCCTCCTTTTTGAGGGGGTTCGTAGTTCGGCATTTATGCGGAAGTTCGTAGCATTGAGTGAGAGGTTATCCCACAAACTTCCGAATAAATGCCGAACTACGAACTTCAGTCG
>JBGPNE010000433.1:0-3746 GCA_041487335.1 Pyrinomonadaceae bacterium | reverse complement strand
TTTACGGAGTGGCCATTGTAGATGCGATTAAGGGTTTCTGGGAAGCGGAATTCCACTCTGGCAGCGCGAGGCAAATCGCCTGACGCGTTGGATAGGGTTCTCGCCGTTATCGAGCTTTCGTTGTTTCGCCATTCCGTTTCAAAGTAGCACCTACCGCGTAATTACTCCGAATCAATGAGAGGATTCGCAATGTGGCGTCCGCGAAGCTACGCTTGATAATAACACCAGCACGAGCGCAGGAACGTAACTGTTTACACGGCCGAGATGCCTGGGCTATGATAAGTTGCGTGGACTAAAAGTCCACTGCCCCACCTCTAGGTCGGTCCCATCGGATCTCAAACATTCAAAGATCATCATTAGAGAAGAGCAAGGAGGAGAAGTGAGCAAACGTCACCAGGGCCATCTGGATCAGTGGCAACAGGTCAGCTTTATCTTCTTCGATCTCGGCGCAATGAACCTGATTGCGGGAGCCGGTGCTGCATTGTTCTATTCAATCCCGCTGTACGCTCTGGGTTTTCGCAGTTCCTCGTTCTGGCTCGGGCTTATCTTTGTGGCTGCGGGCATTGTTTCGTGGAAAGCACGTCGATTACCGGTTATTGTGCCGCTCGCTATCATCGCAGTTGATCTTTGGAGCACCGTGCGCGCACTCCCGCTCTATGAGCGCTATGGTTACGTCGTCCTCGTTCAAACCTCGTTTGTGTTGCCCTTGGTCTTTATGCTGCTTTCGATGTTGCGAGCGCGATTGAAGCAAGGCATGTCTGACGTAGCGGAGAAGGAGAACACTTCTTCGACTTCCATGGCAACTCACCCGGGAAAAGAAGTCCTGGCGCTGCTGACTTCAATGCTGGTGAGTGTCGGCATGGGACTGAGCGTTCTGTTGCTCTTTTCCAAATATTGTTTGACCCCGATCGCCGAAGCGACCAATCCGTTCATTAACATCTTTCACGATCTTTTCCTGGTACCGGCGTTGTTACTCCTGTTCCCGCTGGGTGCTGCCTTGGGCGAATTGTTATGGATCCGTGTCAGCAGGTTCTTCTTGAGCGGCCATGAAATCGCGATCTTCATCAGGTATCTCAAACAGATTCCCTTGATCTCGCGAATTCCCGATTGGATGCTGAAACGTTACGCTACCGAACCCCCGCTGACCTTGGCCACTGCGGATTCGAATCAGATTCATTTTCATCAAGCGGTTGTTAATCACAAACGAACGGCAGTCAATCAGAGAGTTTGGCCTAAGAGTCTGCTCTGGGTCGCGCCTCTGACATTGATCTTACTAGTAACTGCCCTGATGTTCGTTCGCCCGTTTGAAACCTTCGGAGTCTTTCGTCCGGTTGAGGCGAGCGAGGAAACTACGCCGGCGCCGGGGACACTTGTAGTCTCTCAATCCGGGCGCGGACAGTATCGGAGCATCAAGGCGGCCCTGGCTGATGCTGCGCCGGGCGTGACGATCCTCGTGCGTCCCGGCGTGTATCACGAGAGCGTGCTGATTGATAAGGCGATTACTCTAACTGGAGGCGAAAGAGTTGCGGACCGCGTCACTATCGAGTGTGCAGAAGACGGCTGCGTTAGATTAGCGGCGGATGGAGCAACGGTGCGGAATCTGACGGTGCGCTCCCAACTGGGACTCCTGGCACGTTGGTTCGGAAGCGGAGAGCCTACCGCGATTGCAATCTTGAGCGGCCACGCTCTGATCGAGAACTGTGACGTGTCATCCAATCGAGGCACAGGTATCGTCGTGAGCGGCTCGGGATCAGAACCTGAGATCAGGAACGTAAAGGTTCATGACTGTTGGCTGAATGGCATGCTCTTCACCAATCGGAGTCGCGGCGTGGTGGAGAATAATGATATTTACCAGAACGGATGGGCCGGTATTCGCTCTGACACCGGAAGCCAACCCATCGTTCGGCGCTCGCGGATTCATCATGGCCAGATGGATGGAGTCCTGATCGCTATGCAAGGCGCCGGAACATTTGAAGAGTGTGAGATGTTTGAAAACAAGTACGTTGGCGTTAACGTGAGAGAAGCATCCTCCGTCGCGCTCAATCACTGTCGAATCTTCAACCAGAAGAGTGGCGGTATTTTTGTTCACGATCGAAGTTCGGGCAAGGTGGAAGAGTGCGAGATGTTTGGGAACGCGAACGCTGGAATTGAGATCGCCGATCAAGGCAACGCTCAGGTGCTCAAAAGCACGGTACATCACGGACAGACGACCGGCATCATCATCTGGCGCGGTAGCACTGCCACAGTTGAAGAGTCATTGATCTACGAGAACGGCTCGACGGGTTTACTAGTCGCTGGCGGAAGCAAACCAATCATTAGGAAATGCATCTTCAGGTCCCACATCTATTCGGCCATCGAGGTGAAGGAGGGTAGTGATCCGCTGATCGAGCAGTGCCAGATTTATGGTGGTCGTAGCAGCGGCATCTATTTTTACAATGGTGGAAATGGGCGCGTTGAGGAGTGTTCAATCTTCGGCAACATGGGCGCTAATGTCGTCATCGCCTCGGGCAGCAATCCGCAGATCCAAAAGAGTAGTTTCAGCGAGAGCCAACAGGCTGGTCTGCTGGTGATGGACGGCGGGCGGGGCGTGATCGAAGACTGCAAGTTATTCAATAACTATGTTGGCATCGAGATCAAAGAGAACGGCGCGCCATCCGTTCAGCACTGCAAGATCGACAACAACCGACATCAGGGCGTCATGGCGGACGCTGGAAGCGCAGGCTCGATTACAGCCTCAGACCTGACCGGCAATTCTGGCGGCGCCTGGAAGATCGATAGTGGCTCGCGTCTGGCGCGGGATCAGAATTTTGAGTAAGAGCGGACTTAGTCAGACGTTCGACGTAAACAACCTAACTTCATCCGCGTCTTCCGACAACTTCAGGATTCGTTCGAACCGCAGCCCAATCTTGCCGAGTAGCTTGGATGATGCTTCATTGTCGAGTGAAGTGATCGCCAGAATGCGAGTTAGTCCCAACTCGTCGCGCGCGTACCTTATCACCGCCGCGGCGGATTCGACTGCATAGCCCTTTGACCAGTACTCCGGTAGAAAGGCGAAACCGATATCCGGGTCGGGTAAAGTGTCTCTCTTTACAAAACCGCTGATCCCGATGGGAACTCCACTCTCCTTCAGCTCGACCAGATACAATCCGAATCCGTTTCGTTCATAGCTCGCAACCAGCCGATCCAAAATGTATTGCCGCGCGTCCTCAAGATTGCGCACGCCCCGGTCACCGATGTAGTGGAGAAACGACGGTTCATTCAGCAGACAAAGGACAAAGTCCGCATCGTCGGTTGAGAGACGGCGAAGGATTAATCGTTCTGTTTCAAGGACGAGCATTAAAGCGAGGCATCATTAAACACGGCCGCGGACTCTGCTATTAGACAGCTTCGCCGATCCGCGCCGTTCAATTTTTTCGCATGGCTCTGACCCCTCAGGCTGCTGCAACTCTGACTTTGGCTTCGGTTGCGGGTCTTGATTCGGCTTCCGCCTCACCGGCGAAGAACGAATAAGCGAGTCCCGCCAACGCCGCGCCCACGATCGGCGCCAACCAGAAAAGCCACAACTGCTGAATCGCCCAGCCGCCGACAAATAACGCAGGTCCGGTGCTGCGCGCCGGATTCACTGACGTGTTCGTCACGGGAATGCTGATCAGATGAATCAGCGTCAGTCCAAATCCAATTGCCAAAGGCGCCAGTCCCTTCGGCGCGCGCGCATCAGTTGAGCCCAGGATAATCATTAGGAACAT
>JBGPNE010000432.1:0-3747 GCA_041487335.1 Pyrinomonadaceae bacterium | reverse complement strand
GTCTTTCTCACTATCGCCATCACGTTATCAAAGAGCAGTCCGTTAGTGGAGATCGCGTTGCTCCCATAAATTGTTCTGGTCCCTCGCCAATCGGTGAACGTCCCCCCCGCCTCCTCCAGAATGGGCCGCAAAGCGGCACAGTCCCAGACCTCCATGGCGGGATCCAGCATGATGTCGGCCCGGCCTGTAGCGACGAGCACATGCCCGTAAGCATCTCCCCAGGTGCGCCGCGCCTGAACCTGGCGCTGCAACGACTCTGCCACCGGGCCAAATCCGTATAAGCCACACTCTCCGAAGTCAGTTGCTAAAAGTAACGCCTGGTCGAGCGAGGGAGTTGACGAAACACGTGCGGGCTCACCATTCCAGAAGCAACCTAATCCTCGCGCTGCATAAACAAGTTCACTTAAGGCCGGGAGGTTAGCCACTCCTAAAACCGGCTCACCCATAATTTCCACTCCGATGAGGACTCCGTAGAGAGGCACTCCATGCACGAATGAATAGGTGCCATCCAGCGGGTCAATGATCCAACGACGATTTGATGAGCCGGATTTTTCTCCCTCCTCTTCACCTAGAATTGAATCATCAGGAAAAGCCTCTTCGATGCACGCGCGCATGTGCCTTTCGGTCTCGCGGTCTGCGACCGTCACAAAGGAGTTGTCAGCTTTGCGCTCTGCTACAAACGATCCTTGAAAGTGTTGATACGTAATGGCGCCCGCATCACGAGCCAGGTGGACGGCAAAATCCAGAAGCTGCTTAAGTTCCGCTTTATCTGAGGTCATTCATCATCCGTCTTCTTTCTGCGGCACACCAGTTCATCGCGCACATCTTCCAGGGACAATCCGCGCTCAACGAGAAGCACGACGAGGTGATAGAGAAGATCGGAAGATTCTTTGACGAGAGCACTGCGGCTGTCATTCTTTGCCGCGATAATGGTTTCGGCCGACTCTTCGCCGACCTTCTTGAGAATCTTGTCCAATCCCTGATCGAAGAGGTACGTCGTGTAGGAACCCTCTGGTCTTTCGTGTCTTCTCGATTCGACGAGGGTATAGAGACTATTGAGCACCTCACCTAGATTACCCGGATCCTGCCCCGCATCGTCCTCGCATGGGCGCACGTCTTGAATTTCATTGAAGAAGCAGGATTGGGCGCCGGTGTGGCAGGCAGGACCATTGGGTAAAACCAACACAGTGAGCGCATCTCCATCACAATCGACGAGCACAGCTACAACACGCTGAGTATTACCGGAAGTCTCACCCTTGTGCCACAAACTGGAGCGCGAGCGCGACCAGAACCATGTCTCATTAGTCTCCACTGTTTTTTTGAGACTCTCGGCATTCATGTAGGCGAGCATCAGCACCTGCCGCGTGCGAGCGTCCTGCACAATAACCGGGATCAGCCCCCGCTCGTCGAGTTTTACCTGTTCCATTGCGATCTTCATCTGACCACTACTCCTCGCGCCCGCAAATAATCCTTCACCTCCGAAATCTTGTACTGGCCGAAGTGAAAGAGAGATGCGGCGAGTACGGCGCTCGCCCCGCCCTCTGTGAGCGCCTGGTAAAAATGTTCAAGACTGCCTGCGCCGCCGGAAGCGATGACAGGTATGCGCACAGCGGAACTAATGGCGCGCGTCAACTCCACATCGTACCCATCGCGCATGCCATCCTGATCCATGCTCGTCAAGAGTATCTCACCGGCTCCGAGCCGTTCCGCTCGCACCGCCCATTCGGCTGCGTCCCAGCCAACGTTCCGGCGTCCACCGTAAGTGAAAACCTCCCAGCCAGCAGCCGGATTGCTCGAGCTTCTTCGCTGTGCATCAATAGCAACCACGATGCATTGGCTGCCAAAAATTTCTGCACCCTCACTGATGAGATTGGGCCGCTCGACTGCGGCGGTGTTGAGCGATACTTTGTCGGCCCCGGCGCGCAATACCGCTCTTATATCTTCCGCGGAGTTGAGGCCGCCCCCAACGGTTAAGGGTATAAAAACCTCGTCTGCCACACGACGCACCAGATCCATGATTATGGCCCGCTTGTCAGACGATGCGGTGATGTCCAGAAACGTCAACTCATCCGCGCCTTCTTTGTCATAGCCACTTGCCTGCTCGACCGCGTCGCCTGCGTCAACGAGCGAGACAAAACGTATTCCCTTGACTACGCGACCGCGATCAATATCAAGACATGGGATGATGCGTTTCGCTAACATTAAGACAATAAAACCGGGTTTCGGGCGAAGTTGCTAAGCAGGCGCAGGCCCGCCGCCTGGCTTTTTTCAGGGTGAAACTGCACTCCACAGACATTTCCCTGGGCCACCACCGAAGCGTAAAGACCGCCGTATTCCGTCTCGCCGATAACCACCGAAGGGTCATCCGCCTCGCAGAAATACGAATGGACGAAGTAGAAAAAAGCGTTATTCTCTATGTCCGCCAGGAGTGGGTGCACGCGACGCTGACGCACCTGGTTCCAGCCGACCTGAGGCGCAAGCAGATCATCGTTGAAACGCCGCACGCGCCCACGCAACAAGCCTAACCCAAAGGTTTTCCCGAACTCTTCGGATTCCTCGAAGAGCATTTGCATGCCAACGCATACACCCAGGAGTGGCGTGCCTTGGGCCACACGCTGACGAACAAGCTCATCGAACTTGAGCGCCGAGAGCGCTCTCATGCACGCTCCGTATGCGCCAACTCCCGGCAGCACCAAGGCGTCGGCCTCACGCAAGACGCCTTCATCATTACTCACCATCGCTTGAGACCCTGTCGCCGCGAAAGCCTTCTCGACGGAGCGCAGATTTCCAACTCCATAATCAATGATCGCAATCCGTGTCATATTTCTTCTACAGTACTCCTTTGGTGCTCAACACGCCTTCGATCTTCGCGTCACGCTCGACTGCTTGCCTGAGAGCACGTGCGGTCCCTTTGAACGTTGCCTCAAGAATATGGTGCGTATTGCGCCCGCGTAAAACGTCAATGTGCAGGTTGCAGCGGCAGCTTTCCGCAAATGAACGCCAGAAGTGTTCGGCTAACTCAACCGAAAAGTTACCGATTGTCTGCCGCCTGGTTTTTACTTGATAGACGAGATAGAAACGGCCTGACAGATCAATCGCTACCCGACATAATGCTTCATCCATAGGGATCAGTGCCGAGCCATAGCGTGCAATGCCTGCCTTATCACCAAGGGCTTCAACAAACGCGTGACCCAGCGAGATGGCAATGTCCTCCACCGAGTGGTGATCGTCTATGTGAAGATCGCCACGACATTCCACTTCGAGATCGAAGAGACCATGCCGCGCGAACAATTCCAGCATGTGATCTAGAAATGGAATGCCGGTACCTATTCGCGCCTCTCCTCTTCCGTCCAGCCCCAGCGATACTCGCACGTTTGTCTCTTTCGTATGCCGGCGAATTTCTGCTACGCGCTGCGGTGTCTGTAGCTGTGTGTTCATTGGTATCCAATCAGTAAATAGAACGCTATTTAAACAAAAATCTCCCGTAGCGCCGCAAGCAATAGATCATTCTCTGCAAATGTCCCGACGCTGATGCGAAAGTAATCTTGAAGCAACGGATAGCTGCTTACATCACGGACCAGGATGTCGCGATTCAAGAGTTCGCTAAAGACACGCCGCGGCTCGACTTGCGAATGCACCACCATAAAGTTTGCCCGTGAGTGGACGGGAGCGAGACCCGGAATACTTGTTAACTCAGCGTAGAGACGATCACGCTCTTCGCAAATAGACCGGACCAGCGGCTTTAGC
>JBGPNE010000431.1:0-3753 GCA_041487335.1 Pyrinomonadaceae bacterium | reverse complement strand
TACTGTCTGAAGTGTAGGAAACAGAGATTAAGCTGTCAAGGTCGATAGTGGTATCATCGAATCGCGAATACAACGTCTGATGCCAGTAGAGGGGTTGAGCTCACATGCGTGCGACCGACCTATCTGCGAATCTATACGTGTAGCTTCTTAAGCTCAGGTTGATGTTGCCGGGGGAATCGAAGCGAAGAGAAACAGCTTGGATATTCTGAAGCATTATACTGGGCGAGCTGACGAAATCATCGGAGAGCGCACGCCCGAAGAGCAGAAGCATGACCGTGAAGTCATACGCTGGATCCGCAGGGGCAAGAGCATAACCAAAGCGATTGCGAAGGCGAATGAGAAGTACCCGACAGAGGCGTTACAGGTTGACAATGATAACTTCGCCGACGTGCAGGCCCATTACGAGTACCTGGCGGACCACGATGCCATCAACGAGAAATTAGACGCACTCAAGAGGATCGGCTTGGAGCGTTAGCTAGGTAGTGGACCCGGCCTGAGAAGTTCAAGGGTTATCTTCATGTCCTCCGTAGGGGCGTAGAACAGATTGCGAAGAGTGTCGTCCACTGCGGGGACCCCGGGTCCGGCGCCAGGGCACTGGGCAGCGAAACAAATCGGCGCGAATGGAAGGAGCAACCATTCGCGCCGATTATCTGCAGGAGGAAGTCCGGCGACAGTATAAATCATCAGCGGTCTCCGGAAAAGACAGAACAGAGACTTACGCTGTCGATGGTGCGGCGCAGGGCAAATTAGCCAGGACCATCTTTGCAAAGCCTAGACACTCCGTCGATCATTCTCTTAAGCAAATATCGAGCCACGAAGCAGCCTCCCTCGGATCAGTTAAAAATCACCGTAAATCAGGCATTCGGAAAAGAGTTAACATGCGGAAGGCCGTTAAGGTCTAAATCCGAGATTCTGAATTCTGGATTTTGGACAATCTTCTCGCGGCAACCATCACCCGCTCTTTAGTTTCTTGCGATCGATCTTGCCTCGATCGTTCTTGGACAGCGAAAAAACGAATTCAATCCAGCGAGGGTATTTGTAAAGGGCAATTCGGGATTTGACGAACTCCTTAATCTGCCCTGCCAGCGCATCGTTTGCTTCGTAGCCTTCTCGAAGCACGATGAAGGCTTTGGGTTTGACGAGTCCATCGCCAGCGTCATGTCCAACCACGGCACATTCCAGCACGGCCTCGTGCTGCAGCAGACAGTTTTCAATTTCGGCTGGGGCGACATAAACACCAGAGACCTTGAGCATATCGTCCGTGCGCCCGTGATACCAGTAATAACCATCCTCATCTATGTGGCACTGATCTCCGGTGGTGCACCAGTCGCCAGCGAATGTTTCCTTGGACTTCTCGTGGGCGTTCCAGTAACAGAGTGCTGCTGAGTCGCCTTTGATTCGCAGCGTTCCCATCTCGCCCATCCGTACCTCTGCCCCCTCGTCGTCTATAATTCTTGCTTCATAACCATCGACGATACGGCCAAGGCTGCCTGGCTTAACATCGCCGGGACGATTTGTGATGTAGATGTGAAACATTTCGGCCGACCCGATGCCGTCATAGATCTCCACACCAAACATCTTCTTCCAGCGTTCGTATAACTCAACTGGCAAAGCTTCGCCCGCCGAGCAACAAAAACGTAAGCTTGACAAATCATGTGAGGTCGCGCCATCCGCGTTGAGCATGGCGTTAATCATGGTCGGTACGGTCGTCAGAATCGTGGGGCGATACCGCTCGATAACTTCAAACATCTTCTCTGGAGTCGAACGCTCTGAAAAAAGCGCGGTTGCTCCGCCTACGGCAAAAGGAAATAGCAGATTTGTGCCCGTCGCATAGCCGAAGAAGAGCTTTGGCACTGAAAGGGTCAGATCGTTTTCGTTTACTCTAAGCGTGCGCTTCGCATAGACCTCGGTGTTGAATGGAAGATCGTGTTGCAGGTGTACTGCACCCTTCGGATGTCCCGTCGAGCCCGAGGTGAACAACCAGATCGCGATGTCGTCTCGGTGAGTTTTCGCTGGCGTACATTCGTCAGAACTGGACAGCACCGGACCACTGAAAGAGGACCACTGAAAATCCCGGCTCTTGAGAGTAATGTGTTCCTCGTCCTGGGCATCACCAACGACAAGCACCGCACGCAAGTAACGCGCAGTCTTCGCAGCTTCCGCAAAAGCTTTCGTCAGCGACCGGTGAATGACCGCAACGCGGGCTCGAGTGTATTCCAGGTAGTACTCATAATCAGCAGCAGGCAGCAGCGGGTTGACCATTGTGATCACGGCGCCAATGCGAGCTGCACCAAACCACGTCCAAACAAACTCGGGGCAGTCAGGCAAGATGATCAAAATTCGATCTTCAATATGGAGGTCAAACTCGCGCAGCGTGTTTCCCACACGATTTGACATCCGAGCGACGTCGGCATAGGTGAAGGTTTGATCCTGAAAATACAGGCAGCACTTGTTTTCGCGTCCTTCCTCCAGGTTGTGATAGAGGAAGTAATCCGTCATGTTGAAGCGTTCGGGAAATTCTATGCTCATCGACTCAAACTAAAACAGGCACGAGTCAGGACGCCGCAAGTGTTTGTTTAATGAATCGATCCAACTGTTCCTGCTCTTCATCACTGATAGACGTGAAGCGGACGGCAAAACCGATTTCCTCTGCTTCATCGACAACCTCAGACCATAGATAGATTACCTGATTGTCTGGAAGATTAATTTCCAGGCGGATAAGCTCCTTTGGCGCCACCTTGCCGCCCGTGAGCACAAAGCATCCATTGATGCTCAGACTTGTTACAGCCGCTTCGCGCTCAGTAAGCACTCCTTCCCAGCGGGCAGGAAGATTGACCTCTACGCGTGGTTGTCTTCTTCGTTCAATCATCAGTCTTCGTCTGCACTATCTTTGTGTATCCCGGGCTCGCCCTCGTCTCGTATCATCCGGTGTTGAATATCTCGTAATCAAAAGCGCCGCAGACAAGCTCAGCAAGGGACCGATCGTATTAAAGATCGGCCTGGCTACATTGCCTGAAACACCCTTGTAGGCACCCAGGGCCAGAGCTGTGAAGGCACTGAATACTGACGCAGTCGCCCAGGTGCGGGGCAGATACCGGAGACGCCAGACTCCCAGTGGTAACAACCAGTAGAATACATACCAGAAGCTTCGGCTGAGAATGCTATCGCGGAGTCTCGCAAGATATCCCATTTCAGGATTCAGAAGTTCCGTAGGCCACGGCCATGCTGTTTGTCCCGAGATAACCGAACGAAAAATTGTAACAGTCGCAAGACCAACGGCGCTCATCGAGATCAGCCATAAGACGTTCAGACGACCGCGCCCAGCTTGCCGACCGTCAATAATCCACCACGCGAGCGTGAAAACCGATGCGAGTGGTACGAAGGTCTCCTTTGCTAGAGCACCAAGCAATCCCCAGACAGGCAGGAGCCACCATCTGTTGGTAAGTAGTGACCATGTCAGTGCCAGGAGGAAGCATGCCTCGCCCGAGTCGATCATCGCCGCCAACTGCAGGTTGGGGATGGCGAAGCTCAAGAGGTAAAGAGTGGCGCTCAGCATGGCGGTAGCGAGATCTCCCACCAGGCGCGTGCCGATACTCACGAGCAGCGAAGCTGAAGTGGCGCAGAACAAAGAATTCGCAATCAACAGTCCAAACAGCGCCGACTTTTCTGGGCCCAGTTGTGCTTTAGCGATCCAGTAGAAAGGTTTGGCAACGTAAGGAACAAGTACGCGAAATCTCAAGTCCCGGGCGAGCG
>JBGPNE010000430.1:0-3759 GCA_041487335.1 Pyrinomonadaceae bacterium | reverse complement strand
GGCCTGGGTTGGTTAGCAGCCGCGCCGGCAGTCGGGTCGGTGATAACCGCTCTGGTGATGGCGCGGATGGGAAGTTTTCGGCAACAAGGGAGACTCGTTATTGTTTCGGTTGCGATTTTCGGTTTGGCAACCGTGGCGTTTGGCCTGTCCCGCCTATTTTGGTTTTCACTGTTGATGTTGTCTGTGACCGGAGCCGCAGATACGATTAGCACCGTACTGAGGCAGACCATTCGCCAACTCGCCACACCCAATCACCTGCGGGGGCGGATGACCTCGATTAATATGATGTTCTTTATGGGCGGTCCGCAATTTGGTGAAGTGGAGGCGGGGGTGGTCGCGGCTTTCATCGGCGCACCGCTATCGGTGGTAACAGGTGGAATCGGATCTCTTCTTTCAGCACTTATCGCGATGGTTAAAGGGAAGTCTTTGCGGAACTACGAGAGCGAGCACAAGGCATGACCAGCGAATGGATGCCGAAAGATACAAGCACCCATCAAGACCACGTCATTGCGCATGTCATCGGCGCAACCGCACTCGGGTACTTCATTCTTGATGAAACGCTTCATCTACTACTGGATATGGGATTCATCTGGACCATCTACGTGGATGGAGAGATGGGCTTGCTGTCGCAGGGCTTGCTAATAGGAGAACTCGATCTTGACGAGGAGAGCAGGCAGCAGTTGTTAACCGACGTCGATCTTTTACGGGAGCAGGGACGAGGCGCTAAAGGCCTCACTCGTATCATGCCAGCGGCGGCAGACTATTTGATCAAAGAAGTCAACTTCTTCATGAACGGTGATCGGCGACGATTGCTGCTAACGGGTGAGGAGGCAAGTCTCGTAGTCGTAACTTCGTTAACCACCGCTGAGATTCACGTTTATGAGCTCTGATAGAAAAGATATTGAGCGGGACGACGAGAGTTCAGAATTAGAGAACGCTAACAATGAGATCTCATGCTGGAGCCACTCTGACGAAACTGAAAATCCCAATCTCTTTCGTTGACCGTCACTGATCGCGAACGCATAATTTGGGAATGACTACGGCAATAATTCATCATCCCGTTTTCAAAGAACACGACACTGGCCCTCGCCATCCCGAATGTCCCTCGCGGTACGTGGTTGTGATGGACGCGCTCCGCGCGGATGCCGAACTCTGGGCGCAGTTGCTGGAGATAGAGGCGAGGGAAGCGCCGCGTGGCGACGTTCAGGCTTGTCACACGCCTCAGCTTTACAAAACTGTCGAACGCGTGGTTAGCGAAGGCACTGGTTACCTCGACGCCGACACAGTCGTTTCCATACGCTCGATGGACGCAGCCTTACGTGGAGCCGGTGGCGCCTGTCAGGCAATAGACGTTGTGATGTCTGGCGAAGCAGGAAATGCGTTTGTTCCGGTGCGTCCACCGGGCCATCATGCGACTGCTGAGCGCGCAATGGGCTTCTGTCTTTTCAATAACGTTGCTATAGCCGCTCGGTATGCGCAGAATCGTTATGCGGAGATTGAGCGAGTTGCAATTGTTGACTGGGACGTGCATCACGGAAACGGAACGCAAGGCATTTTCTATGACGACCCAACGGTCTTCTTCTTTTCGATGCATCAGTATCCCTGGTATCCGGGTACGGGCGCTCGCGGCGAATCTGGCATTGGCCGAGGCTCTGGTTACACATTGAACGTGCCTGTTAAGGCCCGAACCGCTGCGAGAGAACAGAAGAGGATGTTTGCTGCCGCAGTCGATGAGATAGGTGGGAAATTCAAGCCTGATCTGATCATCATCTCCGCCGGATTTGATTCCCATAATGGTGATCCCCTAGGCCAGCTCATGCTCGAAGACGACGACTTTATAGCAATGACGCGCGCGGTGAAGAATTGGGCTAGGAGCACATGCAAAGGCCGAATCGTCTCGTGTCTCGAGGGCGGTTACAATCTAAGGACGTTGGGCGAAACCGTCCGTGCACATGTGACTGAGCTGCTGAAAGCCACTATCTGATCGGTTCGGTGGCGGTTGATTGGAACCAACACGTCGAAGCTGTATTAGTTCACGGCTCCGCAGGACTTGTTAATCGTGATATTCAGTTTGAACAGCGGCGCTACGGTGGAGTAAACTCAGGCCCAATTAACCGTTTCGGAACGCGATGACCCAACGGCGTTAAAGCTTGAAAGCCAGTAGTCTCTTGACTCTCGTAACTGGATGATGTTGCACGAGAAACGGTAACGCCGGCACTCCGAAGAGCAAAGAGGGCGGAGACCAGAGTCCTGCTCTCGTGGAGAAAAAAGCGCCATGCCAGACCTTGAAATCACATGTGCAGATTGTGGAACCCCATTCCCATTCACTGAACGCGAACAGGAATATTATAAGGAACGCAACCTGACCCACCCGAAACGTTGTAAGCCGTGCCGAGATGCGCGCCGCACGAATTTTGGTGGGACGAGGGGACCAGGAGGAGAACGCCAGCGATTCGAGATCACCTGCGATCAATGTGGAAAGACTGACACCGTGCCATTCAAGCCTTCAACGGGAAGACCGGTTTTGTGCGGTGACTGCTTCGGTGCGAATCGGGCAGCACAGCCCAGAACCTAGCCGATCTCTAATTGAAGTAGAGACAGCTGAAACCGAAATTTATCCTGTCCAAAAACGTCAATTGCTGGCCCACGCCTCCGTGCGCGGCTGAGGGGAAGAGAACGGGCCAGCAGCTCAAGTCGGGATCGCGACCCGGGCAAGACGCAGTTGTCCGTTAGTAGTTGATAGTTTGATGAGTTACGAAACCATCCAACTTGAGATGCTCGGCCCTGTCGGTGTCATAACGCTGAACAGGCCCGATTCGTTGAATGCGCTGAACGTGACCATGGTCCAGGATTTTCGGGCTGTGATTTGTGAGGTCCGCGGCCAGAATGCGCGAGCAGTTGTGCTAACAGGTGCGGGCCGGGCGTTCTGTGCTGGGGGTGATCTTCGCGAAATGCGGGAGATCGCAGATCGCGAGGGCCGGGTTGAGGCATTCTTCGACGAGCCTCTGCGCCAGCTCAATGAGTGCGTACTATTGATCCGGCAAATCCCTGTGCCTTTTATTGCGGCGGTCAATGGAGCCGCATCCGGCGGCGGCTGTAATCTCGCGCTCGCATGTGATCTCGTTGTGGCTGGTGAAAGCGCGCGATTCAATCAGGCCTTCGTAAGGGTCGGTTTATCTCCTGATTGTGGCGGAACTTTCATTTTGCCCCGTCTCGTCGGTTGGAGACGCGCGACCGAACTATTGATGACGGGAGATGTGATCAACGCGCAGCGAGCGCTCGAGATTGGTATGATTAATGCAGTTGTTCCGGACAGCGAACTGATGCCGCAGGCACTGGCCTTGGCCGAAAAGCTCGCGCAAGCTCCGACTGCGGCGATTGGCCGTATAAAGGAGTTGTTGGAAGCGAGCGCGACCAACGATTACGGTCAACAACTTGAATTGGAAAGAAAGGCCCAGATTCAATCGGGCCGAACAAGAGATTTCAAAGAAGGCGTCGCAGCCTTTATTGAGAAAAGGCCACCAGAGTTTGCTGGTGGATGAGCCTCAAGAAAGTGTAACGGTTGCGAGCCGCTGGTGGACTGGCGGCTTTTTTAGTGGGCGGACACTCTTGACACGACAGGCGGCGACAGGACGGACTGAGAAGCGAAGGTGGGTGTGCAAACCTTGAGAACGGGGTCCGCCAACTTGATCACCACGTCGCCGCAGTATCGTGTCGCCGTGTCAGGCACATCATGGCTTCACTAACCTACATGCAACT
>JBGPNE010000429.1:0-3781 GCA_041487335.1 Pyrinomonadaceae bacterium | reverse complement strand
CGGCGTGAGCCGAGATCGCTTCGAAAGTGGGATTCGCAAGGACAAGCTTCTTGCCGAAGGAGGTGAACGCTGCGGCAGCAATTCTCAATATCTCGCTTGAGCCGTTTCCCAGCAGAATTTGGTTGGTTGATACACCGTTGGTCTTAGCCAATGCTCCGACGAGGGCTTGCTCGTGCTCGTCTGGATAACGCCAAGCAAGACCAAAGGCGTTGGTCATAGCTCTAAGAGCAGCAGGCGATGGCCCATAAGGATTCTCGTTCGAGCTGAGGCGAACTACGCCTGCGGCATTCGAGGCTCCGCTGACTAACCGCTGCGCGGGGGCTGACAGAGCGATTGATGGCCGTAAAGCTGCGTACGCGGCGCCAGTACCTAGAATCTTCGCGAAACCGCGGCGGGAAAGTCTGGTTGTCGTCATGATTTCTCCTCGATTTCTAAGAATTGGTTCAACCGTTCCTAGAGGCGGGCGTTGTCCGCCGGTTCAACGACCTTTTCATTTAGCTCGCCAGTTGAGGCGGCTGGCAACGTCCTCTCTAGAGAGCGCCATCATTCTGTTTGTAGAAACTCAGCGCCGAATCCCCCTGCTTTAGTATGCGGCTACGTACTATACTTCCAACTTCGTCTTTTAATAGGTTCTTGTGGTGATGTTCGACAATTAGCAAACCGCCTTCGGCCAGCAGGGCCGACGTGCTAAAGCCAAAGAGCTTTAGTACGCGAAGATAGTCGGTAGCGTATGGCGGATCAAAGAACACGATGTCCCACGACCCAACTTGACGACTTGTCGCTGTGCGAAGGAACTCGGCGGCTTCCGATTGAACCGCCTCAGCCCGATCATCGGGAATACGACACAGATCTAGATTTGCTTTAATCAGTCCACACATCTTTCGCGAACGATCGACAAAAGTGACGTGAGCGGCGCCGCGAGACAGCGCTTCAATTCCAACCGCTCCCGAGCCTGCGCAAAGGTCGAGAAAACGCGCCCCTTCGATTCGCGGCGCGATTACATTGAAAAGAGTTTCCCTGAGTCGATCCGAAGTCGGGCGCACCTGCAGCGAAGGCGGACTCTTTAGATTTCGGCCTCGATATTTGCCGGCAATTATTCGCAAGTCAATTTGTGAATCAAGTAGTTTTCCGCGTCAGCCAATGGCGGCGAGGCCGAAGCGCGAATCGCTTCTCATGCGCTGAATCATCTTTGCGGTTTCGGCGGATCGTTCGTGTTTCGTCAGATAGAATTCCGCTTCCTTGCGGGCCTTTTCCAGTATCTGCTGATCGCGTATGAGATTACCGATGCGGAACTCGGGCAGTCCTGATTGCTTGGTTCCCAGAAGCTCGCCAGCACCTCGCAATTCGAGATCTTTCTCGGCGATGACAAAGCCGTCATTCGTCTTTGCCATAATCCCGAGTCGCTCTTCCGCAACGCTGATCTTTTTATCCGACGTGAGGAGGATGCAGTAACTCTTCTCAGCGCCGCGACCCACGCGCCCGCGCAGTTGGTGAAGCTGAGAAAGTCCAAAACGTTCGGCATGCTCAACAACCATCACCGACGCATTTGCTACGTCCATGCCAACTTCAATTACGGTCGTTGAAACCAGTATCTGAATCTCGCCCGAAACAAAGCGGCTCATCACCTTATCTTTGTCGCCGGGTTTCATCTTTCCGTGCACCAGCCCGACGACAAATCGAGGGAAGACATGGTCGCGCAGATACTCGTACCTCCGCGTGGCATCCTTGAGATCCATCTTCTCTGATTCTTCAACGAGCGGATAGACCACATACGCTTGCCGTCCGGCACTTACTTCACGCGCAATAATCTGTTTTACCTCCTGTCGCTGATCTTCACCGAAGATCACGGTCTCGATCGGGGTCCGGCCCGGCGGCAGCTCATCAATCACCGATACGTCGAGATCGCCGTAGACCGTCATCGCTAATGAGCGCGGAATAGGTGTCGCCGTCATTACCAGAACATCAGGATTAAAGCCGCGCGCTCGCAGTTCAGCACGCTGCAAGACCCCAAAACGATGTTGCTCGTCGATAACGACAAGGCCGAGCCGGTTGAATGATACTGATTCTTGAATGAGCGCATGCGTGCCGATGCAAGCGTGTATCGTGCCGGCGGCGAGATCGGATTGAAGTCTTCTTTTCTCTGCCGCGCGAAGCGACCCTGTTAAGAGTTCAACCCGATACGGCGCCTTCGCAAGCAGCCGCTTGATATTGCGAGCGTGTTGTTCAGCCAGAATCTCTGTTGGCACCATCAATGCAGTTTGATACCCGTTCTCCATCGCCGCCAGCATAGCAATCAGCGCCACAATGGTTTTGCCACTGCCTACGTCGCCTTGAAGCAGACGATTCATAGGCGCATCAGATTTCATGTCGTTGAAGACTTCAGCCACTACCCGACGCTGGGCCCTGGTCAGCTTGAAGGGAAGAACCGACGCGATCGATTCTTTCACCCGATTATCAATCTTGATTATTCCGCCCTTAGATTCCTTTATTCTCTGGCCCCTTTTTAGAATGAGGCCGAATGCAAGCCAGAAGAAGTCTTCAAAGATGAGCCGCAAATGTGCGGGACTTCTGGCGTGCTCATACTGCGTCAGAGGCGCGTCCTCGGAAGGAAAGTGGACCTTACGCAACGCTTCGGCTCGACCGATGAGATGTTGTCTTTTGCTCAAATCAGAGGGAAATGTTTCGCTGATGTTCTCGTCAGAAATCGCATCCAGGAGACCATGAATGATCTCCCGTAATCGCTTCGAGCGAAAGTCGCCTAGTTTTCGATAGACCGGCACACGACGGCCGACGTGGATCGCGGCGAGGGTTGGATCGGTGTCAACCTCAAATTCTTCTTCGTCGGAGGAGCCGGTGTTTTGTGCATTCGCATCAAGAGTTTTCGCTTGCTTCGGCGGTATTGCGCTGCCAGCAAGTAGTTCAAGTTCATCCGCAGGTTTGTGCAGGCGCAATGCGTACGTGCCGCGCCGACTATCCCATTCCCACCTGCCGAAGGTGATGAAGTGAGTATCACGAGTGAGCCGCTTCGTGTAATAGTTGACAATGTTATGAGCGTGCGGCCCGGACACGAACCACCAAACAACTACTGGCCGTCCAGTCCCCGCCGGATCAGTAGCGCTCACTTCGAAAATAAAGAGCTTGGATCTGCCAAATGAGCGCTTGTTTCTAACTTGATAACCACCCGCAATCTTTACGTAGAGTTCCAGCGATGCTTCCATCCCCTCTTTGAGATCGCGAATAGCTGCCAGATTCGAGCGATCCTCATAGCGCATTGGTAAATAAGTAAGCAGATCCTCAATAGTTGCATCGCTCGCGCTCTTCTTACCAGCATAGCTGGCCAACGCCATGGCAAGCTTGTGCGACATGGTCTGACCCAAACGAGCAACCTTGTACTTGTAAACTTCGGTCACCGCAATATCGAGTGTAAGGGGGATCGACATCGAGCCGGATCATAACATAGCGTGGTGAACCACCGGCAAAAGCTCCAGTTGGCGAACCGAGGACTTGAGGAACCAGGCCGGCTGCATTAACGTTTAATCATGTGAGCCAGAGGCTTACGTTCGGTTCAAATGGCAGGTGATTATGATCCGGGAGATTGAGCAAGATAAGGCTTAAGTGCCAGAAGTTCGTTTCTTTGAGTTGGGATGATGGGCCAAGTAGATTGAGCCAGGGAAGAGAGGTCTATTCCAGAATGATGTTTGCAGAGAAGATTTCGGATTCTACACTTCAGCGTTTGCGCAATGCGAGTCAAGCTTTGCTACGCCTCCACAAAACACTATTG
>JBGPNE010000428.1:0-3782 GCA_041487335.1 Pyrinomonadaceae bacterium | reverse complement strand
CAACCTTCTGATGATCGAGCAGCCACTGACGCCGGGCGATCTGTTGGACCATAGCAAGTTGCAACGGGAATTGCGCACGCCGATCTGTCTGGACGAGTCGATTGTCTGCCTGGCAAATGCGCGTCACGCACGTGAATTGGACGCGTGCCGCATCGTCAATATCAAACTCGGTCGAGTCGGTGGATTTACGGAGGCTAAGGCGATTCAAGCATTCGCGCAAGACCACAGCATGCCTGTCTGGTGTGGTGGGATGCTCGAAGCCGGAATCGGACGCGCGCACAACATTGCCCTCTCCACACTGCCCGGCTTCACTCTTCCCGGCGACGTGTCAGCCTCCGCCAGATACTGGGACGAGGACATCATCGATCCCCCGGTGACCGTGAGTAGCACGGGGACGATCAAAGCGCCGTCCGAGCCCGGAATTGGCTTCCAAGTCAACGAGGCTCGCATCGAGGCTTTGACGGTTCGACGAGAAAGCGTACGAGTGTCCTGTTAGCTAAACGGGAATTCTTCGAGGAGGTTTAGGAATTTGGTGAAAAGTTCGCCAGCTTTGCTTAAGAAGAAGCCCGACATCAGAGCGATCACGAGACTGGTCCCCCCGAGCGGAAACCTGGTTCAAGGGCAATCGGAATTGACAATCAACCCGGCGCTGGCGAGCGCGGCGAGCGAGGTTATCTGCGCCAGCCAGAATCACTACAGTCCGGCAGAAGGTGTAGAATTGACACTAGACCGCCACGATGAAATAACAAGAGGATGTGAATGGAATTTGAATTAAGCGAAGGAGCAGAGACAGATCAAGCAGAGCGTCCGTGAGTTTGCGGAACCGGAGATCGCGCGAGAGCTAATACGCCAAAGTGGAGAGTAGATCTGAATAGCTAGTGCGCGTCAGCAAGGTTCCGCCTTGCTCGCTCGCTAGCTCCTGATTAATCATTAGCTCCGGCCAACTAAGATGATGAAGAGTAAGAAAAGACACCAAACCATTGTGGGGCGGCCTCAGAGTTCTAACGATCGAGATGGAAGTGCCTCGCCGAGCGCTCTGGAGACTCGTTTTGCTGAAGCGCGAAGTCAGCTTAACGCGAGGCGCCAACGTTTGCTGCGGGCCATCCTGGATTCCGCTGATGAAACCTGCTTTCTCTCTTCGCGCGAGATGGCCAAGCGCTTTCATATTGATGCGACCACGATCCTGCGCACCACGCAGGTACTCGGTTATGAAAGCTTCGCTGACTTTGCTGCCGACCTGCGCCAGCACTTCGTTTCACGAATAAACCCGTACACCGTACTCAAGGCTGCCACCAAAGAAAAGCGCAGCGTTGCGGATCACATCGATCACTCTTTGGAAAAGGCGATAGACAATCTCAACGTACTGAAGTCTGATTTGGACAGGCAGCGCGTTATAGCTCTCGCCAAGCTGATCAAGCGCTCACGACATGTTGTAGTGGTGGGCTTGGATTTCGCCTCTTCACTGTCCTATTACCTGGCTTATGGGTTGCTGGCGCTTGGATTCGACGCGGAAGCACCGATAGGCAGCAGCGGCAATCTTCAGTACAAAGTCGAAGTCTTAAACTCAAAGGATCTTCTGGTAGCCATCAGTTTCGGTCAATGTCTCAGGGATACAGTCGAATCAGTTCTGCAAGCCAGGAAACAGGGCGTGTCCACTTTCGGGATTACCGATAGTAATACGTCGCCGATTGCGCGCTACTGCGATGCTTATCTGACTACGCCGGTCGTGAGTCCCTCCTTTCTAAACTCATATGTTGCACCGATGGCTGCGATCAGCGCGATTCACGTGGCTTGCGCCCACATCGACCCTAAACGTTCACTCAATCGTCTGCGACCGACCGATCGGGAATATGCTGCCGGCCATCGTTGGTATCGCGAACCGAAGGGCTTAGACGGAGACTTGCCTTGAGCAGATTGAATCGTGCCTAACGCAACGCAGGAATCAAACATCGTTATCCGCGACATCGAAAGTGTTTCAGAACTGCGGTCAGTTGAAGCACTCCAGAAAGAAGTATGGGGGTGCGCTGATCTCGATGTTGTCCCACTCACCATCTTTGTGGCTGGTAGAAAGGTGGGTGCAACTCTTATTGGCGCTTATGACGGTGCGTCACTAGTAGGTTTCGCATATGCATTTCCTGGCTATGAAGATGGCCATGTAGTTCATCATTCGCACATGCTTGCGGTGAAACCCGGTTATCGAAACCACAAACTCGGCTTCAAACTTAAACTGGCTCAGCGCGAACGCGTCCTCGCCCGGGGCATCAACCGGATCACGTGGACATTCGATCCGCTGCAAAGCTTGAATGCCCATTTGAATTTTGGAAAGTTGGGCGTCATCGCCGACACGTATAAGATCAACTTCTACGGCGAAGCTACTTCGAGTTTTCTACACCAAATCGGAACGGATCGACTGTGGGTGACCTGGCTCATCGACAGTCAAAGAGTGCGCGAGCGATTACAAACTGAAACAGATAAGAAACAACCGCTAGTTGAATCGGGGAATGCCCCAGCTTTAGTCCACGTTTCTTTCGGCGGAGAACCAAAGAAAAATACTGACTCAAAAGTATTCGGTAAGAAACATCTTTCATTAGAGATCCCATGGAACATTAATGAGTTGCAGCGCGAGCGGCCGAAACTCGCCGTCGAATGTCGCGAAGCGACGCGCTGGGCATTCACGGAGGCCTTCAATTCTGGTTATCTAGTTGAAGACTTCTATAGGGCGACGAGGAATGATCAGCCGGTTGGCGTTTACCTGCTAACTTTACAGAAACCAAGTTCGATTTTTTGAAAAACAGAGGGGTCCATTCGACATTCGTCTTAGAAGTATGACCCAACGCGAAACCGATTCCACAACTCTAGAACGCACGCTCGGCTTACGCGATCTTGTTTTGCTGGTTATCGGCACAGTGATCGGCTCCGGTATCTTTATTGTTCCGAGTGCCGTGCTGCGGCAAACGAATGGCAGTATCACTTTGGCGATGTTGGTGTGGCTTGCGGGCGGCATCCTCTCGCTGCTGGGCGCTCTCACTTATGGCGAGCTCGCGGCGACGAACCCGAAAGCCGGAGGTTTATATGTTTTCATTCGCGACGGTTTCGGCAGCCTTCCAGCTTTCTTATATGGGTGGACACTATTCCTCGTCATCAGCAGCGGTTCTGTGGCCACACTCGCGGTTGCGTTTAGTGGGTACCTGAGTGAGATCATTGCGCTCTCTCCGCTGGCGGCAAAGCTTTCCGCTATAGCTATGATCATACTGGTTACGATCGTCAACGTACTAGGCACGAGAAAAAGTGCGGACCTTCAAGTCTGGACCACGGCCACTAAAGTCCTCGCAATTCTGGTGATGTGTGCGGTGTTGTTAGTGCTCGGGCGCGGGCTGAGCGGCGTCTCGTTAGGAGTTGCCCGTATGGAAGCCAACTCGCTGGTATCCGGTGTGGGCTTCGCAATGATCGGAGTGTTGTGGGCGTATGAGGGTTGGCAATACGTTACGTTTAGCGCGGGCGAGACCATTAATGCGCAACGGAACTTCCCTCGCGCCTTGCTGATTGGTTCCGCTGCACTTATCGGAATCTACCTGCTTGCCAACCTCGCTTATCTGGCAGCGCTCGGGCCGGTAAGGGCAGCGCAAACTGATAGCGTGGCTGCGGCTGCGGTCACGGCTGTCGCTGGGAGTTCGGCTTCAAAACTTGTAGCGGCCGCAATCTTGATCTCGATCTTCAGCGCGACTAATGGGATAACCTTGACTGCTCCACGAGTGTATTACGCGATGGCTCGCGATGAGGTT
>JBGPNE010000427.1:0-3782 GCA_041487335.1 Pyrinomonadaceae bacterium | reverse complement strand
GTCCTCAATTGGGATCGGGACATACCTTGGCAATGCTGATGAGGCCACGGACAAAAAATATGAAGATGCAGTCGTGCGTGCTGTTGGGCTTGGGGCAAATGTAATCGACACTGCTTCAAACTATCGTTTCCAGAGAAGTGAGCGTTCTATAGGTAAGGCCCTGCGCGCCTTAATACGGGAGCAGAGCTTCTCACGCGATGAAATTCTTACCTGCACGAAAGGAGGATATTTACCCTTCGATGGGGCGCCGCCCAGAGACGTTCGCGGTTACATTGAAGAGACCTTCGTCCGGCGTGGCGTAGCAACTCTGGAAGATTTTGTTGGCGGCAGCCATTGTATGACGCCGGCGTTTCTGCAGAGCCAGTTGGAGCAGTCGCTAAGAAATATGGATTTAGATTGCATTGATGTTTACTACGTCCACAATCCCGAGTCACAACTGGGCTTCGTTTCGGAAGAAGAGTTTCACACCAGATTGCGAGCCGCGTTTGAGTTGCTTGAAGAGAGTCGCGCTCAGGGCAAGATCCGGATGTATGGCGTGGCAACGTGGAACGGGTTCCGCGTTCCCACAGAATCGGCTCAGTATCATTCGCTGTCTCGCATGCGCGAGCTGGCGCGGGAAACTGGTGGAGAGGCCCACGGGTTTCGTTTCATTCAACTGCCATTTAATCTCGGGATGCCAGAGGCTTTGACTTTACGCAATCAGGTGATCGACGGCGAGCAGGTTTCACTTCTCGAAGCAGCAGCCGCGCTGGACATTACTGTCGTCTCGAGCGCTTCGATTCTCCAGGGACGGGTTGCCTCAGGTTTACCGGAAACCATACGCGAGCCGCTTGGTTCGCTAGCGACGGATGCGCAAACAGCTATTCAGTTCGTCCGCTCAGCACCAGGCATCACTACGGCGCTCATCGGCATGAGCAGCCGCGAACACGTCGAGGAGAATCTGCAACTCGCGTGTGTTTCGCCAGTTCAGCCGGAAGATTTCGTGCGCTTGTTCTCGGAAAATTAGACAAGGCATGCTTGCGATCATCTGGTGTTTCTTCGCGTGAAATGAGAGGCAACATCCCCATTCCCGAAATTCCTTACGGTGAGGACCTCTGGCTGATGGTCCTCATAACTTCGCTCCGTGAACGTCGCACGCAACAAGGCAAACCGTTTCGTGACGCGCTGGCGCGCAACGCTACAGGCACAATCGCGTTGAAGATTTGGGGTGAGACTCTCGAGACTGAGAAAGAGATCAAGCCTGGACTTTGGGGCATAACCGGCCGGCTCGAAACCTTTCAAGACCGCCCCCAGTTTGTAGTTGCGGAGTATCGCCCGATTACGCTTGAGCAGTATCGCGAGCATCAAGCTGCCGACCCAGTGCTGCCGCGAGCTTTTACAATGGACATTGAAACGCTCGCGCTTCCGGATTTCCGCGAAAGAGTTGGTTTCCAACTCGAGCGCACCATGCGGTTGGGCAACATGCGTCTGGAGCAGCAGCAAAGATATTTGGAAGACATCGCGGCCGAAGAGGAGCGCTGCTACCAACGCGGCTCATTGAGCGCCGCTTCGGGGCGGATTCTGTCCATTGCTGTTCATGCTGGCCCGATACCGGGAATGGAGTTCGCTGGCCTTCCGGAGAGCCAGAGTGAACACGTTTTTGGCATTGACGCTGAGGGCAATGAACAGGAAGAGAAAAAGGCACTGAGCGAATTTCTCGCTTTTATGAAGGAGTTTGATTGCGACACCGACGAGATAGTCGGCCACAACATTCTCGGTTTCGATCTTCCGTTTGTCTTTCAGCGATGCCTTATCCACAGCATTCCCGTGCGGCCGTTCATCAATCTCGCTGACTTTCATGTGCGAGGCGTGTTTGACACGATGCACCGCTGGTGGTTGGGCGCGAAACGTAACATCAGTCTCGACGATATCGCCTGGGCGCTGGGTATTGAATCGAGCAAAACGGCGGAGGTGGAGGGCAGCAAGGTTTTCGAGCTGTACCAGGCCGGGCGACTTGCCGAGATTCGTGAATACAACCTCAACGACGTCCGCGTAACGCGCAAGGTGTATGAGCGCATGGTGGCGTGTTTTGGAAGATAAGGCGCGCCTATCCCGCTGACGCTACACTGTTTCATTTCCGCAACGCTCTCTGCTAAACTTGGACGAGAATGGAAAGCAATCTGATGTCAATTCTGGTAATGCTAATCGGCATTGCCCTGGGCTCTCTGACTGTTTGGTTGGCGCTTCGGTCAAAGGCAAGACAAGCCTACGAAGCGGCCAAAGCTGAAAGCACGGCGCAGCTCGCGACCTTTCAGGAGCGGCTTGCAGCTAGAGGGCACGATCTGCTCAAGCTGCAAGAAGCATTCGACAAGGAAGTCGCTGAGCGCGAACGTCTTCGAGAGCAAAATGCAAATCTGAAAGCAGACCTTGAAGGCGAGCGCCGAGCAGCGTTGGAGCGCAGAGAGTCATTCAAACAGGCGGGGGAAGAGTTATCAGAAAAGTTCAAAGCGCTTTCCCGAGACGCACTCAAAGACAATAACCAATCCTTTCTCGAATTGGCCCACGCTACGTTGGAGAAATTCCAGGAGACAGCGAAAGGTGATCTGGAAATCAGACAAAGAGCGATCGACCAACTTGTCACGCCGCTCAAAGAATCATTGGAGAAAGTTGACGGAAAGATTGGTGAAATGGAAAAGGCGCGCGCCGGAGCTTATTCCGAGCTGCGAGAACAGGTGAAAGCGCTGGCCGCCTCTCAACTGCAGCTTCAGGCCGAAACAGGAAATCTCGTAAAGGCTCTGCGAGTGCCGCATGTGCGCGGGCGCTGGGGCGAGATCCAGTTACGACGCGTGGTCGAGCTGGCAGGTATGCTCGAGTATTGCGATTTTGTCGAACAGGAGACCATAAGCACTGAAGACGGGCGAATGCGGCCGGATCTCATCGTGCGGCTGCCAGGCAACAGGACGATAGTGGTCGATGCTAAAGTGCCATTTGACGCTTTCTACGAATCTATCTCCACTACGGACGATGAAATCCGCGACACGAAGTTGAAAGAACATGCGCGGCTCGTCCGCACACACATTGCTGCCTTGAGTAAGAAGTCGTATTGGGAGACGGTGCAACCGACGCCGGAGTTCGTGTTGCTTTTTCTGCCGGGCGAAACCTTCTATAGCGCGGCGCTCGAGAGCGATCCCAAGCTGATTGAAGACGGCGTGGGCCAGGGCGTGATCATAGCGACGCCCACCACGTTGATTGCTCTGCTCAAGGCCGTCTCCTACGGTTGGCGGCAAGAGCAGATGGCCGCGAATGCGCAGGAAGTCAGCAGGCTCGGTAAGGATCTTTATGATCGTTTGCGCACGTTTACAAGTCATTTCGCGGACATCGGCAGGGGCCTCGATCGCGCGCTTGATTCCTACAACAAAGGCGTAGGTTCCCTCGAAGCACGCGTGCTCGTCACTGCTCGTCGATTCAAGGAGCGCGGCGCGATTGCCGGAGAAGAGATCGAGATACTGGAGCCAATCGACAAATCCGCAAGGCCACTCGCTCTGGATGAGGGCGGATTGTTTCCAGATCTGGTTGCCGCGGAAACCGAAGCGGCTGAGGAAGATTCGATGCCGTTGCTTAGTTCAAAGAGCGTCGGCGGAGGCGAGATGTAAGGAGACTTAAAGCATGTCGAAGAAACCGCAGTGGCAATCTACAAGGGAAGGGCATTGTCAAAAGAGATCTGGCTAGGTCCGCTGCTCGGCAATAATCGTTCGCGGCTGATCGAGCGATGCGCTGAACTTGTCTCAAAGGGTCAGGCCGAG
>JBGPNE010000426.1:0-3791 GCA_041487335.1 Pyrinomonadaceae bacterium | reverse complement strand
TCATATCTATGACCAGCCGCGCCTTTTGCGCTGACCCTCGAAGATACTTTGCACTTGCTGTAGCTTCCATTCTCAACCCTCGTAAATCGTCAATCGCAAATCATAATGGTGACAAGTCTATCTGTTCACGATTTACGATTCACGATTCACGATTCGTTACTTCGCAACCTTCGTGGCCTTCTCGACCTTCGTGCCCGAGTGCCCTTTGAACGTGCGGGTTGGGGCAAACTCACCCAACTTGTGGCCCACCATGTTTTCGGTAACGTAGGTCGGCAAGTGTCGCCTGCCGTTGTGGACGCCAAATGTCAGTCCAACCATGTCCGGCGTAATGGTCGAACGCCGCGACCAGGTCTTGATCACCGGGGGCCGCTGTCCACCCATGCGCACCCGTTCAACAGCCTTTTGGATGCTTCCGTCAATAAATGGTCCCTTTTTAACTGAACGTGCCATAATTCGTCTTGCTCCGCTCGACCTAGGTTCCCGGTGCTGGTGTCAGTATCAGCAGAGAAACAGCGGCTGACATCTGAGACCCGAGACTTGCTCTACTTTGTTCTCCGATCGCGCAGAATCATCCTCTGCGTTCGCTTATTACTTCTGGTCTTGTAGCCGCGAGTGGGTTGACCCCACGGCGTTACAGGGTTACGCCCACCAGAAGTCTTTCCTTCACCGCCGCCGTGTGGATGGTCCACGGGATTCATCGCTACGCCGCGCACGTGCGGCCGGAGGCCTTTCCAGCGCGACCTGCCAGCTTTGCCGAATGAAACGTTCTCGTGCTCGATATTGCCGACCTGGCCAATCGTCGCTTTGCAAACGAGCGGCACGCGACGTATTTCGCCCGACGGCATACGAAGCTGCGCGTAACTGCCTTCTTTGGCGACGAGTTGCGCAAACGCACCCGCTGAGCGGGCCATCTGACCACCTTTTCCAGGCCGCAGTTCGATATTATGAATCTGCGTTCCCAGCGGAATATTGATCAGAGGCAGGCAATTACCCGGCAGAATGTCGGCATCAGTGCCACTCAGAATGGTCTTGCCAACCTCCAGCCCGCTCGGAGCGATGATGTACCGCTTTTCACCATCGACATAGGTAACAAGAGCAATGTGCGCGGAACGATTCGGGTCATATTCAATCTGCGTAACGCGACCCGGCACGCCTTCCTTGTCACGTTTGAAATCGATGACGCGGTAAAAACGCTTGTGGCCACCGCCGCGACGACGAACCGTAATTCGCCCATCATTGTTGCGTCCCGAGATTCTCTTCTTCGGCTCGAGCAACGATTTCTCGGGCACCGCTCCCGCGGTCAATTCATCCCGCGTCAGATAGGTCTGATAGCGACGCGACGGGGACGTTGGTGTAAGTTTCTTGATACCCATAACTCAATTTCCGATTTTCGATTTAAGATTTTTGATTTGCGACTCAAAGCTGGGTGATAATCCCGCCTGCATTTTTCAATGGAAAATCGGCAATCAAAAATCCAAAATCCTTAGATTGATTCACCGTAATCAACCGGCTTCTCGCCTTGCTTAAGGGTCACGTAAGCTTTCTTCCACGACGGCTTGCGCCCTTCAAAACGTCCGCGCCGTGCCGTCTTACCCATGAAATTAATCGTGCGCACTTGATCCACTTTCACTTGGAAGATGGTCTCGACTGCCGACTTTATCTCCGGCTTTGTTGCCCGTCGGTCAACCCTGAATGTCAACAACTGCCGCGTGGCCTGTGACTCTTCCTTGGCCACCAGCGCTTTCTCGGTGATCACCGGCGACTTGATGATGTCCCAAACCGTTCTCATCTCTTAGGCCGCCTCCTTCTTGGGCTTGCGTGTGCGCCCGGGCTTCGGTGGCGTCACTTTGTCAGCAGCTTCATTTTTCTCCTCTTGCGGCTCTTCCACCGCGCTCTTGTCTTTCTCTGGCCCAAGAAGTTGCTCAAGTTCCTCCGCGGCCGATCGGGAAAGCAAAAGCTTCTCGTGATAGAGCAGGTCGTAGATATTCAAACCGAAGCTGTTAACTACTTTCGCTCGCTGAAAGTTTCTCGCAGAGAGAATAAGGTTCTCGTTATCAAGCGAATCGACAATTAACGTCTTCCCATCGAGGCCGAGCTGCTCGAGCGAAGCTACAAATTCTTTCGTAGTCGGCTTATCGAGCGTCCAACCATTCAGGAGGATCACGTTGCCCTCGCGTACTCGCTCCGAAAGTGCCGAACGCAACGCCCCTTGGCGCATCTTCTTCGGCATGTTGTAAGACCAGTCGCGCGGCTGCGGTCCATGCGCGTTGCCGCCGCCTTTCCAGAGGGGCGAACGAAGCGACGCAATTCGCGCTCGGCCTGTGCCCTTCTGCTTCCACAATTTGCGGCCAGAGCCAGACACATCACCGCGAGTCTTTGTGGCAGAGGTTCCCCGGCGAGCATTGGCCATGAAGTTTCTAACGGCGGCGTGAATCAATGGCTCATTGAAGGGCACATTAAATACGGCGTCAGACAATTCAAGCTCGCCGACCTCTTTATTCTTTAAATCGCGCACCTTAACGGTAGGCATGTCTAACTCCAGTCGTCACTTATCACCGCTTTTTCTTCTCGTGCTTCGCGGCCTTCTTAACAACCACAACGCTTCCATTCGCTCCTGGCACCGCACCGCGAATCATCAACAGATTGTTCTCAGCATCGACGCGGGCAACCGTTAATCCTCTGACCGTGATACGCGCATCGCCCATGTGACCCGACGAACGGATTCCTTTAATGACTCGCGAGGGGTAGGCCGAAGCACCTATTGAACCCGGCGCACGCACGTTCATCGAGCCGTGTGACTCCGGTCCTCGATGGAAGTGGTGACGCTTGATGGTACCCGCAAATCCCCGGCCTTTCGATTGGCCTATTACTTCAACCATTTCCCCGTCGGCAAATAGATCGACAAGAATCTTGTCGCCGATGTTCATGTCAGCGGAAGATCCATCCAGCCGAAACTCCTTCAGCACGCGTGTCGGGGGAATGCCGCCCCCGGTTTTCTCAAAGTGGCCACGCATCGGCTTGGTCACGCTCTTCAACTTCACGGGCTTATCATCGACGAGACCAACCTGAACCGCGTCATAGCCGTCAGGCCCTGCAGCGGACTTCTTCTGCACGACGACGCACGGTCCCGCTTTAATGACCGTCACGGGCGTGACCGTGCCGTCAGCAGCGAAGAGCTGCGTCATTCCGACTTTTCTACCAATGATTCCGTTAATCATAGGATTTTCGATTTGCGATTGCCGATTTGCGATTTGAAGAAGATTGGGTGGCGCTTTAACACCTCCAATCGGCAATCGCAAATCGAAAATCGACAATACCTCACTGTCTGCCAAAAGCCTTGATTTCGACGTCAACACCGGCCGGGAGATCCAGCTTCATGAGCGCATCAACCGTCTGCGGTGTCGGATCCAGAATGTCCATCAAGCGCTTGTGCGTTCTGATTTCAAACTGCTCGCGCGATTTCTTGTCGACGTGCGGAGAGCGAAGCACGGTCCACTTGTTCTTCACGGTGGGCAACGGTATCGGCCCCGCCACGCGAGCACCGGTCCGCTTCGCCGTCTCGACGATCTCCGTGGTCGACTGGTCGAGGACTCGGTGATCGTATGCCTTGAGTCTGATTCTGATCTTTTCGTTCAGCATGTTTCCTCCGATTGCCGATTGCCGATTTGATTTTTCAATCGGCAATTGGCAATCCCAAATCGGCAGTCTATTCGGTCACCTCAGTAATCGTTCCCGCTCCCACTGTCCGACCGCCTTCGCGAATCGCAAAACGCAGTCCCTTCTCCATCGCG
>JBGPNE010000425.1:0-3800 GCA_041487335.1 Pyrinomonadaceae bacterium | reverse complement strand
ACGCGAGACGTTGACGCACATCTGATTGTTGTAGGCTGCAGCATCACCGACCCACCTCTCACGAGGTTGGTATGCGCGAAAACCTGACGCGCACCCGCTTCTCGCTTTGATCGTCACTCGCTCGGTTATGGGCCGTCGGGCTGCTCGGGGTACGTCCTTGTCTGTAGTGGGGTTCCGGTCAGGTGCCGTGGTTGGTTCGGCATGTGGAGCGGCATCGAAAGTTGGTGTGCCTCGGCCGCGCGCGCCATTTCTCCGGCTGCCGCACCGTGGCTCACGAAGGGGTTAGGGTCGAGTCTCTTGAGATTCGCGGAGACTGAGACCCGACTGGGTTCGAAATGTCAACGAACTCAAGCGTGACCCCTCCCATTCGACCGCACCTATATCTCCTCTTCAAGCAACTGTCCGTTGTCAGTTAGCCAAGCACGAGCCTCCATTCTTGGGACACGCGTCCTGACAACATTCCAGAACCGCGGAGTGTGATTCGCTTCGATCAGATGGGCTAACTCATGCACGATAACGTAGTCGATGACAAACGTCGGTGCCTTGATCAGCCTCCAGTTGAAAGTATTATGGGAAGAAGGGGGTCAGGCGTGCAATATGCAATTCAAGCGTCACCGCTTTTCAAGGTTGGTTGAGTAATGAATTCCAAATTGATGCACGCCTGACCCTCCCTGTCTCCTCTCGATTCTTTGAATCAGTCTTTAGGAATGAACTTTGCAGAAAAAATACTAATCAGCCCGCCGAGCATGACGTACCCTGTAATGACTTCTGCAGTTACTGCAATCTCGGATAGTACGCTAGTTGGGATTATATCGCCAAAACCGAGTGTGGTAAATGTAACGACGCTGTAGTAGTAAAATGTAAATGGGCTCGGATTGCGATTATTAGCGATTGAAAAATACTCTGGAAATCGTGAGTAGACAAAACCGAACGAAATGCAGATGAAAATAGAAACAAGAAACCAGCGGAGAAAGCTTTGGCCACAATCACTAATCCTCGGGGATCACCCATTATGTTGAGCTCGTCATAATGGGTGCTATGCCGAGTACCGGATTATGCCGAGTAGAAGGAGATCGATGAGGTTTTCAAAGCAAACTACCGTCTGTGCCGCTTGATCCTCTCGGCATAATCCGAGCAGGCTTCTCAAACATCTTTGCCTGAAAGGAGAAGCCTGTGAACAAATCTGCTGATAGTCATAGAAGCAATGAGGCCGATCTTTCCGAGGACAGACCGGCTTGTTCCCAATCAACCCCCACTGTAGAACGATGGCTTAAGTCTTACGATGAATACCTCAGTCGATTGCTGGGTTTGGCTGACGAAACGCGACGGCGTTACTTGCCTTTCGCGGAGAGATTTCTTACGTGGCAGTTTCCAGTTGAAACACCAGATTGGAACCGGTTAGATGGAGACTCAGTTGCAAGCTTTGTCAGGCGCGAAGGAGCCCGGCAGAAGAACACCGGCCATAGAGCTCCGCTCACCGCGATCCGATCACTTTTGCGATTCCTGGTCTTCGAGGGTTTGATCGCTCCAGGGCTGGAGAGTGCCGTACCCCGATGGCGGCGATACAGACATGCCTCTCTTCCCGTTCATCTGTCGGACCACCAAGTCACTCTGACTCTTGATACGTGTCCTGGCGATACTGCGATTGGCCTCCGTGACCGTGCCATTTTGCTGCTGCTCTCGCGATTGGCCGTGCGAGCCAAGGAGGTCATCTCGCTTCGTCTTGAGGATATTGATTGGATCGAAGGAACGCTTACGATTCGATCTAAGAAGTCTCTTCGGGAAAGAAGTCTCCCCCTGACTCAAGATGTTGGGCACGCCGTGGCCAAGTACTTGCGGGAGGGCCGTCCGAGGAGTCCTTCACGGTTCGTATTCCTCCAACACAAATCTCCTCATCAGCCTTTTCTCACAAGTGGAGCCATATCATATATCGCGAAGCAAGCCTTCACTCGCGCTGGTATTGAGTTACCTCGCATGGGCGCGCACGTTTTCCGCCATACCGCAGCGACACGCATGGTTTGTCGAGGCGCCAGCTTCAAAGAGATCGCAGACATCTTAGGTCATAAGTCGATCGACACCACTGGTATCTATGCAAAGTTAGACATGGCAAGTTTGGCCTCTGTTGTTCTGCCTTGGCCGGGAGGTGTGAAATGAAGCTTGAAAACCTCCGCCACATGTTGAATAGCTACCTGACGACTCGGGAAGCCATTGGCCTGAAAGACAGGCGTCATAGAAAGCTACTCGAAGATTTCCTACAACACGTTTCTAAGGAGCAACCAGCAGGGCCGATTCCAGCACAACTGGTTGTGGATTGGGCTTGTTCGACGCCGCACCCTGATGCGATCGCTAGTCAAGCGTTTCGGTTTCGCATAGCGCGAGCGTTTCTCATTCACGTGAAGACAGTTGTCCCAGAAACAGAGATCCCTCCTGATCGATACCTGAAGGCTCAGCGCCGTCCTACACCCTCTTTGTTCTCGGGAGATGACATTCTCCGATTGCTCGACTGTGCTGGGGCCGTAAGACCCCGAGGATCGCTGCGCCCGAACACGTACCGAACTATCATTGGGCTGTTGGCCTGCACCGGTCTGCGAGCCAGCGAAGCTGTTAGGCTTAGAGTCAGTGATGTGCAGCTTGATCTCGATCCACCAGTACTGCACATCTTTGAAACGAAGTTTCTTAAGTCAAGATTGGTACCGCTTCACTCTACGACGGCAGAGGTGCTGCGTCACTACAAACGATTGCGTTCTGAAGCAAGAGTCGTTCAGCCGTCGGACCCTTTCTTCATTTCCGCCAGGGGAAAGTCCGTCCCCTACTACACTCTCAAGAATCTATTTGCCCGTCTGGTTAGCCGCGCGGGTATTGCAGCTGCCAATCATCAACGCAGTCCAAGCCTGCACTCGCTCAGACATTCCTTCGCCGTTCAGCGCTTGACCATTTGGTACCAGGAAGGGCGTGATATTCGATCCCTTGCTCCTCACCTTTCAGTTTATATGGGCCACGCTCATTTGAGTGCTAGCTATTGGTACTTATCAGCATCGCCCGATCTGTTGAGTGCGGCAGCAGACCGTTTCCATATCTATACCAGAAAGGAGGGCGAAAATGACTGACTCCGCCCCCTTACTAGGACCTCTCTTGCAGCGCTTCTTTGCCGAACACTTAGTGCATCACAAACGCGCTAGTCCGCAAACGGTGGCCTGCTATCGCGACACGTTTCGGATGCTGCTTGAGTTTGTTCAAAGTCAATGTCACATAGAGCCTTCTGTGTTGCGAGTAACCGATCTGGACCTCCCAACAATCTTGAAGTTCTTAGACTACCTTGAACAGGAGAGAAAAAACTCAATTCGCTCACGCAATCTCAGACTGGCAGCGATTCGTTCGTTCTTCCGGCTGGTAGCGCTCCGGGATCCAGAGCGTGTTGGGCTGGCCAGTCAAGTTCTTGCCATCCCCATAAAGCGTTCCGAACGCAAACTTGTAGGATACCTGACCAGGGTGGAAGTCGAAGCGGTCCTTGCAGCGCCAGATCTATCGAAGTGGCAGGGGCGGCGCGATTATGGATTGCTGCTGACATTCTATAACAGTGGCGCGCGCGTGTCGGAACTGATCGCCTTGGAGCCAAGTCAAGTGCACTTTGGCCAAAGCAACTCTCTGACGCTCATGGGCAAGGGACGCAAACAACGGACTGTTCCGTTATGGAGCCAGACCGCTCGTGTTTTGCAGAACTGGTTTCGAGAACTACAGTCGATGTCTGCTACCAAGGCATTTCCTAATGCTAGGGGCGCGCCCCTTTCACGAGACGGGGT
>JBGPNE010000424.1:0-3808 GCA_041487335.1 Pyrinomonadaceae bacterium | reverse complement strand
CTGGCGCCGCATGTCCTCAGCACCCATGTAAACGACGCACTCAAGACCGAACAAGGCACAAACTGTCGCGGTGGCAACGCCATGCTGACCCGCGCCAGTCTCTGCGATGATGCGGCGCTTGCCCATCCGACGCGCCAACAAGACCTGCCCTAACGTGTTGTTGATCTTGTGCGCGCCGGTATGCAGCAGGTCCTCGCGCTTGAGGTAGATGCGCGCATTTCCTGCCAATTCCGACAAACGCTCGCTCCGAAAGAGAGGCGTCGGGCGGCCTGCGTAATGTCGCAGTAACGATTCGAGCTCTTTTTGAAAGCCTTCATCCCGTCCGGCTGATTCGTAGGCCTCGCTTAATTCCACGAGCGGCGCCATTAATGTCTCAGGCACAAAGCGCCCCCCATATCGCCCCCAGTGGCCGAGCGAATCCGGTTGCGAGATCTTCGTCTTCATAAGGAAATTTTCGCGCAGAAAGTTTCGCGCTAAGAGGCAAAAAGCGCAAAGAAAAGGAAACCAACGACCACTCAGCTATCTAACCAGTCTACTACTGTTCAGCCCCTTCTTTGCGGCTTTGCGCGAAATGCTCTTTAGTTGACTCCCAAATATTTCTCAAACCACTCAAGGTTCGACAGCTTTGCTTTCAAGACCATCTTGGGCTCGTTTGGCCCATGTGGCATACGCGGCAGCACAATCATTCGCGTCGGAACATTCTGCACCTTGAGCGCATTGTAAAACTCGTAACCCTGCGAGATTGGCACACGCTCGTCGGCCTCTCCATGCTGAATCAGGGTCGGAGTAACAACGCCTTTGACGTTGAACATTGCGGAGTGAGTACGATAGAGGTCAAGATTCTCCCACGGTTGCCCACCAAAGTAGTCAGGGATGAAACTGGGAATGTCGGCTGTGCCAATAAAACTCATCAGATTGGTGACGCCCGCACCTACCGACGCCGCCTTGAAGCGGTGGGTTTGCGTAACGATCCAGGATGTCATGTAACCACCATAGCTCCAACCCATCACGCCGAGACGCTCAGGATCAGCGACACCCATCTGGATCACGTAGTCAACGCCCGTCATCAAGTCTCTGTAGTCGCCCCCACCCCAGTCTTTCATGTTCGCGAAGCGAAACTTCTTGCCGTAACCGGACGAGCCCCGTGGATTCACGCGAAGAACCGCATATCCGTGAGCGGCAAACGCCTCCAGGGGATAGGGCGATCTGTTGCTAACCAGGAACGCCTGCGTAAACACGCCCGTTGGACCACCATGGATCACCAGTAGTAGAGGCACACGTTTGCCCGTCTGATAATCGACGGGATAGGTCAACAGCCCTTCGATATCCAGGCCATCGCTCTTCCACCTCACAATTTCGGTCCTGCCGATCGGTAGGTTGGGCAAGCTAGCATTTACGCGACTTACTTGAACCGGCGAGAAGTTGTTTACATTGCTGATAAATGCTTCAGGCGCCTTATCACTCGCTTGCATCGTGAACCCGAGCGTGGTACGCGAGTTATTTAATGACAAATTTCCGATTACCTCATTCCCTTTGTTCAGTTCCGTGATGGAATTTGAATTGACATCGACCGCTGAGATCCGCGTCACCGTGCCGCGAGTTTCACTGAAATAAACGTGGCTGCCGTCAGCAGACCAATCAATCACACCAGGTTGCGCGTCGAAAGACTCGAGCAGGACTTTCGGCGTGCCGCCTGCTGCTGGAATGATGGCGATGCGGCGATATCCCGCCCAGCGCGGAGGATCGTCTGAGATGATGAAGGCGATCTGCTTGCCATCGGGCGAATAGTTTGGCGCTGATTCAGATGCAGCAGTGGCCGCCACGCTCTTAGTTTCACCGCTCGCAACAATCACCGCTATCAGGTCAGATGTCGTCCAGTAGTCTGCCTTTGGCATTTTCGTTCGTGTAAATGCAATTGTCTTCCCGTCAGGCGACCATTTGAAATCGCCATCAATGTTGTAGTCACCGGTCAGTTTGCGAGGTTCGCGTGTTCCGTTCTGATCTTTCCCGAGGTTCACAACGTACAGACGGTTCATCTTTACATCCTCATCGACCCAGCGCGAATCGTCTTTGCCTTTCGCGTTCTTCTCCTCGTCATCGCTCTGGGCATCCTTCATGAGGAAGGCTAATTGGATGCCGTCGGGTGACCACGCAAAATTGCCCACGCCCGTCTTCACGTCTGTGATCTGCTCGGCCTCGCCACCGACTAGGCGAAGAACATAAAGATTGCCCTTGCCGCTGCGGCTCGATGTGAAAGCGATCAGCTTACCATCCGGAGACCACTGCGGATTGTCCGACGACTTTTCAGCAAAGGTTAGCTGCAACGGATCGCTTCCGTCGGTGTTTGCTATCCATATCTGAGTAACGTATTCGCTCCTTTCTGGCGTCATCACCGCCTGGCTAACAGTGTAGGCAACTTTCCTGGCATCGGGTGAAACGCGAACCCCACCAACGTTTTTGAGTTTCATTGACAGCTCAGGCGTCCAGCCTGCGGGCGTGCCCTGCTGTCCGACGAGCGTTCCAGGCATCGCCAGGAAAATCAGCAAAAGCACAGAATAAAAAAACGCTGACGATCTAAAGCATCGCATATCCGCATCTCCTTCATTGTACGGCTAAAATCGTAACCTCGAGCAGATGTTGCTGAATCGCTGCAGGGTCGTCGGTAATCAAGAGCACTCGACCGCGATTCGCATGGTCCTATTCACCACCCTTTTTTGAGCTTTCGCAGTCATCAGATCGTGTAGGGGCGGCACTCCGTGGCCGCCCGTTTTGCGACCGGGATGCCATCCCAGATGTGAGGTGGAGCCGCTTAACCGGTCTAATTCCTCGATCACAACGCGACGATTGGCAACCCGGGTAGAATAACCCGCGGGTAGTAAGGTTCGTCAACGTTTAGCCGTAACGCGCGTGGCCTCCAGAAACGCTCGAACGCGCACCGGGTCCTTTTTGCCAGGCCTAACCTCAAGCGCGCTACAGGCATCCACACCGTAAGGTTCAACCGCTGTGATAGCCTCGGCAACGTTCTCTGGCGAGAGACCTCCGGCAAGAAAGAGCCGTGGCACGAGTTCGCTCGTTCGACGTGCTACGGACCAGTCAATCACGCGGCCAGTCCCGCCACGCGCCGCACGGTCAAGCGCGTCCAGCATGATTGCTTGCACCTTGTAGTCCAGAGCGCGTTCAGGCTTGAATTCTCTACTGACTGGCAGAACCTTGATCACGAACCGATCTGAGAGCGCACGGCAGTAATCAGGCGACTCATCTCCATGTAATTGCAGCGCAGCGACTCCAGCAGCAGTGGCAATCTGCTCAACTATCTCCGGAGTCTTTCCATTAACGAATACTCCTACAGTCAAAACATCTGCAGGCAATTGATCGATGATTTTGCGTGCAGCTTCGGGCTCGATGTATCGCGGACTGGGGGCATAGAAATTGAATCCAAGCGCATCGGCGCCTGCCTCAACGCACGCCAGCGCATCTTCGAGATTTGTTATGCCACAGATCTTAACGTAAACCATACAAAACCTTGGGGAAAAGAGGAACGGGTAAAGGGGAAATTGGGAAGGAAGTGCTTTGCGTTTTTGTGCTTTGTGTTTTGCCCGTTCCCCTTTTACCATTCCCCCATTCCCTGTCCCCTGTTCCCCTGTTCACCTATTTCCCCATTCCCCTATTCCCCTGTTCCCCTGTTCCCCTGTTCCCCTGTTCCCCTATTTCCCCATTCCCCCATTCCCCTATTCCCCTATTCCCCTCTCTTACCGGTCTCCGATCAGCATCCGCAATCTTTCGTCCGGCCTTCGGGCTTGCATCAATG
>JBGPNE010000423.1:0-3809 GCA_041487335.1 Pyrinomonadaceae bacterium | reverse complement strand
GTCATCAAGTGTGGTTGGCCTAAACACCCGCCGTTATCACGCTCTGCTTACTGCAGCCACCAAGCCGCCCGTTGGCCGAATCGTGATGCTTTCGAAGTTGGAAGAGACGCTGGTTATCGAGGGCCGGCGCTATGAGCTTTCAGCTAATCAGTATCCGGGCGCGATTCATCCGCAAGGGTTCCTTTATCAAACCGGCTTCAGGCTCGATCCATTTCCGGTTTTTACATACGAGGTCGAAGGAGTTGTTATAGAGAAGTCCGTTTTCATGGTCCAGGAACAGAACACGACGGTCGTTCACTATGAGCTTCAATCCACGGAAGCAAACGACAAGTCGGCTGAGCTGAACCTAGAGATTCGCCCACTAATCGCTTTTCGCGACTATCACGGCACGACTCATGAGAACGGAGCGTTGAATTCGCAGGTTGAAACGTTGGACGGCATTACATCCGTGACGCCTTATGGCTCGCTGCCCACGCTTCATTTCTCGCATGATGTCTGCGACATCGAGACAAACGGTTCCTGGTATCGGAATTTTCAGTACCAGGTCGAGCAGGAGCGAGGGTTGGATTTCGTTGAGGATCTCTTCAGCCCGTTTTCAATCACGTTTAATCTCAATCGTTATGCCCGTGCCAGAGTCATTGCCTCCACCGAACGGTACGACATTCGCAACGCGGATTCTTTTCGCGATGCCGAGGTGAATCGGCGCAAAGCGATTGTCCCAACTTCGCCAAACGCAAACGAGCTGGTGCACGCGCTTGTTTCTGCGGCAGACCAGTACATCGTTGCGCGCGGGAGTCAGAAGACCGTCATCGCCGGCTACCACTGGTTCAGCGATTGGGGACGCGACACAATGATTGCTCTTCCTGGACTGACGCTGGCCACCGGCCGCTCCGAGATTGCGAAGAGCATTCTTTCCGAGTTTGCTTTACACGTGGATCAGGGAATGCTGCCCAACCGTTTTCCTGATGCAGGCGAGACACCCGAATACAACACGGTCGATGCCACGCTCTGGTTTTTTGAAGCCGTTCGCTCGCTGCTGCAATACACAAACGATTACGACTTTGTTCGCTCAAAGCTCTACGAAGTTCTGAAGGACATTATCGCGTGGCACGTGCGAGGCACGCGCTACAACATTCATGTTGATGCGGATGGCCTCCTCGTTTCCGGCGAGCCGGGAGTGCAACTCACCTGGATGGATGCAAAGGTCGGCGACTGGGTTGTGACTCCGCGTCATGGGAAGCCCGTAGAGATTCAAGCGCTCTGGTATAACGCGCTGCGCGTGATGGAGCACCTCGCGAGCAAGCTGGGAGAGAAGGACAACCAGAAGCAGTACGCAAAAATGGCAGAGAGCGCGCACAAGACCTTTAATCAACAGTTTTGGAATGAAGAGGCTGGCTGTCTCTACGATGTCGTAAATGGAGAATCCAAAGATGCTTCAATCAGACCAAATCAGATTATTGCCGTTAGTTTGACCAACTCAATGGTTTCGAAACGAAGGGCGAAGGGCCTTCTCCGCGTAGTTGAGCGTGAGTTGTTGACGCCTCGCGGTCTGCGCACTCTATCCCCGAATGACCCGCAGTATCGCGGTCGTTATGAAGGCAATCCCTTAAGCCGCGACGGTGCCTATCATCAAGGCACCGTTTGGCCGTGGCTGATGGGCCCGTACATCACTGCTTATGTGAAAACGCTTGGGGCGAGTGCCGGAAGAAAGGTTGCCGCGGAATGGTTGGAGAATTTTCAGCAGCATCTTGAAGAAGCCTGTGTAGGCCAGGTCTCAGAGATCTTTGATGGCGATGCTCCGCATACGCCACGCGGCTGCGTGGCTCAAGCATGGAGTGTAGCCGAACTTCTGCGCTCAGCCGTTGGGGATGTTTACACCACAACTCCAGCGGCACGCGCCGCAAGCGCTCGCCGCTGAACAGGGGCCTAGTAGTCGTCAGATCGGGAGAGATAGACTGATGCCATTGGCTTCCGCAACGGCCCAGCTCGCTGGGCGCAGGGTTTACCTTCACAGCGCCCCGGCAGCTGAGATCGAAGACGACAAATACGTCGTTCGATTTGCCCGGAACATTGAGGAAGTCGACGCGGCGCTGAAGGTGCGTTTTGAAGTATTCAATCTCGAGCTTGGCGAAGGGCTCGATTCTTCGTTTCAAACTGGCCGCGACCGTGACGAATTCGATGCCACCTGCCATCACCTGGTTGTGACCTGCAAAAACACGAACGATGTTGTCGGCACCTATCGAGTGCGCACAATCGAAATGGCCCGAAGTGCAGAGGGTTTTTATTCAGCCGGTGAATTCGACCTGACTTGTTTGCCGCCTGACGTGCTTAACCAATCGGTGGAGCTGGGACGTGCTTGTATCGCGCAGAGACATCGTAACCGGCAGGTCTTGTTCTTGCTATGGAAGGGACTGGCGCTGTACGCCATAGCCAGACAAAAGCGTTTTCTCTTTGGCTGCTGTTCACTGACAAGCCAGGATGAAAGCGAAGGACGAGAGTTACTGGACCACTTTACAAGGAACGGCCATATGCATCCAACATTCTTTGTGCGGCCGAAGCCCGGGTTTGAGTGTGGCATTTATCGCCCGGGCGCTGCCCAGCCAGAACAGGTGAAGGTCCCGCGTTTGTTCGACACCTACCTGGCGGTGGGCGCCAAGGTTTGCAGTCCACCGGCCATCGATCGTCAGTTCAAAACGATCGACTTCTTTGTCGTCTTCGATTGTCAGGAGCTGGACGCGAAAACACGACGGCTATTTTTTACGACCTGAAGCAGGGCCCGGATCAAGCCCTCGCCAAGGCTTGGGCTTCCGCCCGAGAGCCTCTCGATGAAATACGTACGAGCAACGATTCGCTTATTCGCCTTGTGCGGCATAATGGTGGGTTATTATCTCTGCTGGCTCATGGGACTTCCTTTTGTCTCTGCTTTTCCGGAAGTTGCGCGCAATTGGCGTAAGCGCAATTTCGGCGGTTGGGCACGCGCCTCTGCTCGAATTCTTCGCATGAAGGTTAATGTTCGCAATGCGCCACCGGCGTCTCCTTTTTTGCTGGTTTCGAATCATCTGAGCTATGTTGACATCGTTGTCCTGGAGTCGCAGGTGGATTGTGCCTTCATCGCCAAGAGCGAAGTGGCCAGTTGGCCCATCCTCGGTTTCATTTGTCGCACTCTGAACACGATCTTTATCGACAGAAAACGGAAACGAGACATCCCCAAAGCAATGGCCAGGGCCGAGGCGACCATGAACCGAGGCCTGGGAGTAGTCTTGTTCGCGGAAGGAACGACCACGGCCGGACAAACGGTATCACCGTTCAGGTCATCTTTGCTGGAATTCGCAGCGCGGCGCCAGATCCCCGTCCATTACGCCAGCATAAGTTACGTTGTGCCGCCTGATGAGGCGCCCGTAGAAGAGTCGGTCTGCTGGGAGGGAGATATCACTTTTCCGGCCCACGTGTTCCGGCTTTTGCAACTGCGGCAGCTTGACGCCCACGTGGTGTTTGGCCCAGAGCCGATTCTAGCGGACGACCGCCATGTGCTCGCGGCGGCATTGTGGTCAGCGGTGAGCGCGCAGTTTACACCAGTGGCCCAGAGCTAGTCGAAAGTTGTCATGCAACAACAGACCCGCGTCATAACTACCACCTTGAACTACTGGCGAGAGGAAGGACCATGTGCACGGTGAGTTGGCTGCACAAAGCGAAGGGCCACGTACTGTTATGCAACCGCGACGAGCGTCACACCCGAAAGGCAGCCCTCGGTCCTCGGATCAGTGAGCGTAATGGCGTTTCCTTTATCGCCCCGGTGGACGGAGATCACG
>JBGPNE010000422.1:0-3811 GCA_041487335.1 Pyrinomonadaceae bacterium | reverse complement strand
TGCTGTGATGCGAGCGCCAAAGCGAAAAGAATTCATCATGTTCTAAAAGAGCTTCGGCGAGTTGAAACTCTTCGTAGCGTTCCTCGAAGTGAGTGAGAATCTCGAGCACTGCACGCGTGCGTTTGCGAAATCTCGCTTTGCGCACTGTTTGATCAAGCGAAGAGTCTTCCGCGGGTGCGTCAAATCCCCGACCTCGCAGAGCAGCATAGAAGGCATCGCCCAGCGATGGCGCCTCAAAACGTTGACGAAGACGCTCGTAAGCAAATGCATCATTCCGAAATTCTTTCAGTATGCCTTCCTGTTTTTGCCCTGAAGCAAACTCGATTTCCCGAAACTGCATTGATTGAAATCCGCTGGCGGGATTGAGCTGGTCGCGGAAACTGAGAAAGCTGATGGGCGTCATGCTTTCAAGGATGTGAATTTGGGCTACCAACAGCTTCTCTATAGCCACGATACGTTGCAAGGCGCGAGCGGCAAACGCGATGCGATCTTCATTCATTAAGTTAATGGCCGCATCTAATTCGTGAAGTATCTGTTTGAACCAAAGCTCATAAGCCTGGTGAACGGTTATGAAAAGGAGCTCATCGTGATGTTGGGGATCTGAAAGGCACTCCTGCAACTTGATCAAATCGGGAACGCGAAGATACTTATTGTAAGAAAGCGGAGGATTTTTACCGTATTCGTCAGTCATTGGTTTTTGGTCTTTGCACTTTGCTTTTGCTGGTTAGGTATCTGGCTTCATTGCGTAATTGGCGAGACCAAGGCCAAAGACCAAAGACCCGCGTCTCAGAATGCTACTTCGGCAGCGTCATGTCTTGAGTAAGCGCGAGTGTCTCTGATGCTCTTCATCTCGCCGATCACAAGATCCAACTCCTCATCAGTCGAATAAAAATGGGGTGAGATGCGTACACCCGCACCGGGACGATAATCGACAATAAAATCGCTCCGAATCAGCTCTTTTGTAATCGCTGCCGCATGTTCGTGAGCGACGGTGACCGTGCCCCCCCGTTGTGAGTGATGCCTTGGGCTCGTTACCTCAAATCCAGCCTCTTCCGCGAGGGCAATCAAGCGATTAGTTTGCCGCACGCTCTTCGCGCGAATTCTCTCGACACCAATCTCGTTAATAATTTGATAACCCGACTGAGCCGCATAAAGCGCCGGAATCGCAGGTGAGCCATGAAGAAAACGCGACGCGTTTGGCGCGTAACGAAGTTCGGTTTCGAATGCAAACGGCGCCTCGTGCGCCATCCATCCGGTTGTCTTCGGTTCAAGCTTCAGTTGCAAATCTGGCCGCACGTAAAGATAGCCGGCCCCTGGTCCACCACAGAGCCACTTCACTGAGCCGCCGGTGGCGAAATCTACGTTCAACTCCTTAACGCTGAAGGGAACAGTGCCAGCCGACTGATAGGTGTCGAGCACAACCATCGCCCCCATCTCGTGCGCTCGCTCGGTAATTGCTTTCGCATCTTGCAGAAACGCGCTCTTGAAAAGCACATGCGAGAACGGAACCAGCAGCGTCTCTTCGTCAATTGCGGCCAACATGCGCTCGAGCGGGACAGTGATGCCGTTATCCGACTTCACTGTCTCAATACGCAATTTGCCGTTGCGCGCGTGCGCTTCGTAGACATACATCACCGAAGGGAAGTTGAGTTCGGAATAGACGATCTTGTTTCTCTTTGACGTGGGCTCGAAACAGGAAAGAATCAGCGATTGGCAAATCGACACATTCTGATGCATCACCACCGTGCCCGGATCGGCGCCGATGATGCGTCCGACCTCGTTGCCGAGGTTGACCGGCATGTCCCACCACCCTTCGGCCCAGGCGCGCACACCACGCGTCGCCCAAGTGTCGGCGTAGTCGTGCAACCGATCGTAAGTTGCTTTCGGCATCGCGCCGAGGCTGTGCGAGATCAGATAGACAGTCTTCTCTAAAATAGGAAACTCGCTACGCCACTTCAGCAGCTCGTCGCTCAAACCCGGTCCTCCTCGATACAATGAAGCTAATTTACCACAGAGATACTGGGTATACGGAACTTTAGAATCGCCCTGAGGTGTTCAATTGTAATCGCTCAGGCGTGTCCGTGATAGAGTGTTAGGAACGTGTGGAAGTTTGCTAGTCCAATTCGTCACCAGATTCCGGAGGCACACTGGCCCAGTGCTGAGGAAGCGGCCCAGTCACAATTATTCAAACCTATCAGACTCGGTCCGCTTATGCTCGAGGCGCGCACGTGGGTCCCGGCAATGGTTCCCTGGCGCGCGACTGAAGATGGATTCGTCACGCAAGCTAATCTTGATTGGTACCGCAAATTCGCCGCCGGACAACCGGCAGCTTTGGTGGTTGAGGCGACTGGCATTAGAGACATTCCCAGCGGGCCGCTGCTGAGGATTGGGCACGACCGCTTTATTCCCGGCTTGCGAAAACTTGTGGACACTGTTCGAGAAGCCAGCGGTGGTCACACAAAGCTGTTTATTCAGATCATCGACTTTCTCACAGTGAAGCGACGACCTGAAAGAGAAAAGTATTTCGAACGTTTTCTGCGCATAACCGATCGCCATCGAACAGCGCTTGTTGAGAAAACAGGCGATTCACGCTGGCTGAATGTAGCTGATGCTGAGCTGCGCGTCTTTCTAAAGGAGGCTCCGGACGAGACGGTTTACAGCGTGTTAGACGAACGTGAACTGGAATCGCTCAGATTTGGTTATCGCGAGTGCGTGATGGACACAGACCTTTCGCACATACGCGAATTACCCGAGGTGTTGCCGGGGATTTTTGCCGACGCCGCTGAGCGTGCTCGTGAGGCTGGATTTGATGGTGTTGAACTACACTACGCGCATGCTTACACCATGGCCGGTTTCCTGAGTGCACTCAACAATCGCAACGACCGTTATGGCGGAGCGCGGGAGAATCGAGTACGTTTGCCGTTGGAGGTTTACGGCGCAGTGCGCGAACGGGTCGGTCGGGACTATGTGGTGGGAGTGCGCTTTCTGGCGGATGAAGTGATTGAAGGCGGAAATCGGATCGGTGACGCGGTCTACTTCGGTGTGGAATTTGCGAAGGCTGGTTTCGACTTTCTTTCGATCTCGAAGGGCGGAAAGTTTGAGGATGCACAACAGCCAAAGGTTGGGCAGGCAGTTTATCCTTACACGGGACAAAGCGGCTACGAATGTATGCCAACGACCCTCTCAGACGAGATCGGCCCATTCGGCCGCAACGTTCCACTTGTTGCAGCAATCAAGCATGCGGTGAATGCAGTGGGCTTCGCGACGCCGGTCATTGCGACCGGAGGCATAACGACTTTCGAACAGGCTGACGGGATCCTTGAGCGAGGTGAAGCAGACATTGTCGGCTTTGCGCGCCAGGCGCTGGCGGATCCGGATTGGTTCTTGAAAGTGAAACTCGGCCGCGGAGAAAAAATCCGGCGTTGCACCTATACCAATTATTGCGAAGCACTCGATCAGGCCCACCGGCAGGTGACATGCAAACTCTGGGACCGCGTCGAACTTGATGAGCCCGCTATTGCCCTGGCGGACGATGGACGAAGGCGATTGCTCGCGCCCAGGTGGAAACGATAGGAGGCAGACGGCAGGAGCAGGAGGCAGGAGGCAGGAGGCAGGAGGCAGGAGGCGGGAGGCAGGAGGCGGGAGGCAGCACTCAGCACTCAGCGCTCATCGCTTGGCACTGGTCACTGGTCACTGGTCACTCGTCACTGGTCACTTGTCACGCGAATGTTGAGTTTTCCTCGCCTCCCTCCCACTAACGTGCCGTGTCGCGAAAAGTGATACCGATCGCGAAACGGAAAATGGCGGATTT
>JBGPNE010000421.1:0-3824 GCA_041487335.1 Pyrinomonadaceae bacterium | reverse complement strand
GGTTCGTGATTGTAGTGAAGCGGAAGGAATGGTCGACGAATGTATAGCGCTGACTTACGGTCTCAGAAAAAGTCTGATTGAAAAGTGATTCAACGCACGGTGCTTTTTGCTGCTCACTGCTTACTGCTCACTGCTTACTGAATAGCAACAATCCTCAACCCATCTAGAAAGGACCAAGATCATGAACAAGCCTCACAAGCGTCTCCTCGCATGGCAGAAGAGTATGGATTTAGTGGTCAAGGTTTATCAATTGAGCAAGAGATTTCCCAAGGATGAGGTGTACGGACTTACCTCTCAAATTCATAGGGCTGCTGTTTCAGTCCCTTCGAACATCAGCGAAGGTGCGGCCGGACGGTCCGTCACGCAATTCCGAAACTTTTTGGCGGTCGCAATCGGTTCTTTGAATGAGATCAGCACGCAACTTGAAATCGCTCATCGGGTCGACTATCTTGAGGTTCGTGATTGTAGTGACGCGGAAGGGATGGTCGACGAATGCATAGCGCTGACTTACGGTCTCAGAAAAAGTCTGATTGAAAAGTGATTCAACGCACATTGCTTTTTACTGCTTACTGCTCACTGCTTACTGCTTACTGCCCACTGCTTACTGAATAGATGGACTTTCTCGCTTCGCTCAACCCCGAACAACGCGAAGCCGTCATCAACACTGACGGGCCGCTACTCATTCTCGCCGGCGCTGGCTCAGGCAAGACGCGGGTTATCGCACACCGCATCGCCTATCTGGTCGCCGAGCAGGGTGTGCCCCCCTGGAACATTCTCGCGGTTACATTCACCAACAAAGCTTCAGAGGAGATGCGCCTGCGCGTGCAAAGACTGCTGCGCGGACAAGAGCTTTCGAGCGCGCCCTGGGTTTCCACGTTTCACCGTCTTTGCGTACGCATCCTGCGTCAGGACATTGAGAAGCTAAACGAAGGTTACAGCCGCACCTTCACCATCTACGACCAGGACGATTCGCAGCGACTGATCAAGAACTGCATTAAAGATCTCGGCCACGACGACAAACAACTCGGGTCACGGGCGGTGCAAGGCGCAATCAGCGCGGCCAAGAATCGAGGTGAAGACGTCGAGGCCTATGCTGCACGCGCTGAATACGTAGATGAGCGCCGCGCCTCAATCGCCCGGGTTTACCAGCTCTATGAGGAACGTTTACATGCCAACAATGCGCTCGATTTCGATGATCTGCTGATCAAGGCCGTACGTTTGCTGCGCAACGTTTCGGAGGTGCGGGAGAAATACAATAACAAGTTTCGCTACATCCTCGTCGACGAGTATCAGGACACAAACATGCTTCAGTTTGCGCTGATTCGTTTTCTAACCGAGAAACAACAGAACATCTGCGTGGTGGGCGACGAGGATCAGAGCATCTACAAATGGCGAGGCGCTGACATCACCAACATTCTAAATTTTGAACAGCATTTTCCCGCCGCGAAAATTATCCGGCTCGAACAGAACTATCGCTCGACGCAGACCATACTCGACGTTGCGAGCGCCGTGGTGAGGCATAATGTACAACGCAAGGGAAAGAGTCTCTGGACCTCGAATCCGAGCGGCGAACGCGTGCGCTATTATCAAGCCTTTGACGCCGAATCCGAGGCGCGTTTCGTTGCCTCAAAGATTCTCGAGCACCGGCAGGAAGAATACGATCTGCGCGCAGCGGTGCTATATCGCACTAACTCCCAGTCCCGTGTGTTTGAAGAAGCGATGAGGCAGGCAGGCCTTCAGTACAACATCGTGGGTGGCTTCTCGTTCTACGAGCGCATGGAGGTACGCGACATCATTGCTTACCTCAAGCTAGCACTTAATCCGAACGATTCGATTGCTCTGCAACGCGTAATCAACAGCCCGCCCCGTGGCATCGGCAAACAAACGCTCGACGAGATCGAACGCCGCGCCAGGGATTATGACCTCTCACACTGGGAAACGCTCTCACTGCTGACTGCAAAGCCCGAGGGCCTAAGCACACGTGCCGTTGCAGCACTCAAAAACTTTCAGAGGATCGTTCGCAGACTTGGTGAACTTGCTGGCGGCGTTGCTGATAGCAACGGCAACACTGGACTTGCAGATGCCGCTAGCGAGGACGCTGGAAGCGCCGACATCCAGTCTGCACTGGCTGGGAACGCGGAGGCCTTGCGCGCAAAGGCGCAACTGGCGGCAGAGGCATATTTGGCAGAACCACGCGGGTTAGCACGCGGTCAAGGCGGGGCGGTTCCTGTCGATTCCGATTCCCCCGTCTCCGACATCGTCAAAGCCGCAATTCTTGATACTGGATATGAGAACGCGCTCAAGGCGGATAAGACAGACGAAGCCGACGCACGTTTGGAAAATCTGAAGGAACTGGTCAACGCCGCCGTCGATTATGATGACAAGGCCGACGGCTTGCGTGAATTTATCGATCACTCAGCGCTAGTCTCGGACGCAGATCAGTACAAGGATGATGCGATCGTGACGCTAATGACCGCGCATTCCGCAAAAGGTCTCGAGTTTCCGCTGGTCTTCATCGTTGGGTTGGAGGACCAACTTCTGCCACACACGCGGGCCTTAAAAAGCAACGATCCGGCAGAACTCGAAGAGGAGCGTCGGCTCTGCTACGTCGCAATGACTCGTGCGGAGAGGTATCTCTACGTTACACATGCAATGAAGCGGCGCGTTTATGGCGAGGAGCTGGCTTCCGAGCCATCGCAGTTTCTCAACGAGATGCCGTTCGATCTGATCGAAGATCTCACACGCGGCAATTCCTGGCTTTCATTTGCGCGCGGCTCATCTGCAGTCGAGCATGAACAAGGCGAAGACCGCAAAGGGCGCAAGCCCTACACTGGCAAGACTTACGACAGCGTCGATTCAATTGCCCAATTCTTCAAGCAGCGCAACCAGCAACTGGGCCGTCCCGACCGCGATGCCCGACACACGACATCCAGCACCCGGCGCCCGAAAGCTGGCAGCCGCTTCCCAACCCCCGACGCCCAATCCTCCGCCGCCGATTTTGTTCCCGGCTCCTACGTCCGTCACGCAAAGTATGGCCGCGGTCTCGTCCTTCGTCGCGAAGGCGTAGGCGATTCGCTGAAACTTACTGTCAGCTTTCCCGGCTACGGTCAGAAGAAGCTGGTGCAGAAGTACGCGAACCTCGAAAAGGCCTAGAGTGCTACACAATGCTTACGGTGCCGTCAAACTTCGTCAAAGTGAAACCACCGAATGCTTCGTTGTAGCATGATCTCTGGTCTTTAAGGATTCCGATTGCTATCTGCTCGCCAAGCTTCAGTGATTCTGTCGCGTCGGAGCGCCAGTGGACTCCAGCGATGTCGCGCCCGAGAGCCACGTTTGAGGCGATCTTGTTCAGCTCTCCACCGACAGTTAAATCTCCGGCATCGGCCCCTGTGTAGTTGAGCAGACTCAGTCCATCGTCACTCGGCTGCAATGGCGTGACGCCGAGGTCAACGAGCTTCGTTGATTCCTTGAACCACGCCTTGAGAATTGTTACGCAGGCTCCCGCTACGGTGGCATGACCTGCACCATAAGCCGGATGGGTGGGACAACCTTCCGGGAAAGCCATTGGCAAGAGCGCGTTTCCGGCCGGTATGTAGCCGCCGAGCCGCGAGCTACTGGCGAGTGAATTAAGAATCTCCGAGTGCACCGGATAGCCAGCCCCGTGATAAAGCGTGCGATCCACGCGCGCGGCATGGACCTCGGGACGCAGGCGCCGGTGCACAAACCATTTTTGATACCACACGGCTTTCAACGCTCTTGTAGCGACCTCGCAAAGCAGCGCGGCAATGTGTGGTCCACCAAAGGTGCCAAACCCATCCTGAGTC
>JBGPNE010000420.1:0-3829 GCA_041487335.1 Pyrinomonadaceae bacterium | reverse complement strand
TTATTTGTGATGAACTGGCCGAACGGCACAGCGAAACGGCCTAAATCGCAGCAGATCACACGCAACCCGAAGATCAGCTGCCTCATGGACAGGTCTGGGCGGGTCTTCACCGTATTGCGGAAACGTACTCAAGCGTCCAAAGCGGGCGGTCCACTGAGTTGCTCTCAGATCACAGAGTCGCTACCGCTGCAGAACTCAGGTTCCCATCACCAGGACGACGAATGTTCCGGGAAGAATGCTCGGACGCGGTCGCGGCCGTTCTGGTGTCGGCGCTGGCGGTGGTCCAAAGTCCGCGGAGACAAGAAATATCTTGTGCGTCTTCGGATCCAGCGACATTGTGCGCGCGCCTCTCTGCGTTGCCACAGTCTCCAGCACAGTGAATTTGTCCCGTGAATCCTCGTGGATCACAGTTAATGTGCCTTCACCGTTGGAGCTGAAAGCAAGTTGGGTGGCTGGATCAAACGCGGTTGCATCGACACCGCTGCCGATCGGAAGAGTCGTAATAACGTGACCATTGTCGATATTCACTACGGCCATCAACTTGTTGGCGCAACCCGCAAACAGCCGCCGGTGCTGCCGGTCTATTGCCAGGCCTGTGGGTTCCTCGCCGGGAGCGAGTGGCCAGCGCGCTTCGACTGTGAGTTTACGCGAATCAATCTCCGCGATCATGTTCTTGTCTTCAAGATTGACGAAAACGTGTCCTTTCTCATCAGAGACAGCAAACTCCGGACGGCCAGCAAGCGGGATTGTGCCCTTCACAGTTTCGCTCTTCGGATCGATTGCAGTTGCATCAAGGCTGATTCCGTTGCCTGTGAAGACGAGCTGCGAAGCCGAATCATAGATGATGGCATCCGGGTTTTTCCCGACTGGGATTTGCTTCGATACGGTCAGCGTCTTGAGATCAAAAACAGTTACCGTATTATCACGACCATTGCTGGTGAACCCCTTGTTCAACTCCGGGACCAGGGCGATGCCGTGCACGCCTGACGTGTTTGGAATATCGCCGACAACCTTGCCCGAATCAGCATCCATGACAATGACATGAGTCGAGCGGGAGATGTAGAGACGGTGTGATTGAGGATCCAGAGTCAGATAGTCCCAACCACCTTCGCCGCCGAGTGTGATCTTCTGGATTAAGCGATAACCCGCAGGGGCTGCTGCGTCTCTTCTCGTGTTCTTAGCAAGAACCCCCTCCAGCAAGAAAAGAGACAGTGCAATACTGGTCAGGACACGAATTTTCATGACACTCTCCTTCGCAACAGATGACGCAAAAAGAAAATTAGCCTACATTCTTAGACGAAAGAATTTCTGCCGAAAGCAGATGGCGGCTTCCGCTCCAGATCGTCGCCCTGTATTATTGCCAGAATCCCCGAGAACTCAAAATCAGAACTTCCACGTATTTGGAGAGGGCCATGAGCATCTGTTTTCGAAAGTCGCGTTCCTCATGGATTTGCGCAATATTTTTCTGGATAAGCGCAAGCATCTCAACAACTTGCTTCGCGCAGTCATCGCCCGCCACAACCACCCCGGGACCAAAGCCATCCCCGACACCGTCTTTGGAAAGAATGTTCTTCCGAAACATCCTTCGGGATCAGCGAGCCATTTGGACATCACCGTTCAATCTTAAGCGCGAGAATATGAGATGGCTTGCCCCGCTTGGCCTCTCCACTGCCGCCTTAATGGCCACAGACCGGCACACGTCGGGAGAGTTAGTTGAGAATGGTGACAACCTGACCCGGCTGCGAGTTAGCAAGGATATCAGCCGGTTCGGTTCCCTCTACGCGACCGGAGGGGTTGCCGCGGCTTTCTATTTGGTGGGTCGAGTTAAAAACAACGCGCGCGCAAGAGAAACAGGTTTGCTAGGCGCAGAAGCACTCATCGACAGCGGTATCCTGGTGGAAGCACTAAAAACAGTCTCACAGCGCCAGCGCCCGCCTACAGACCACTCGAGCGGAGAGTTTTTCGATGGTGGCAGCTCATTCCCGTCAGGTCATGCGATCACCACGTGGTCACTCGCCACTGTTATAGCCCACGAGTACGGGCAACACCGGCCGCTTGTTCGATTCGGGGTGTATGGCCTTGCCACCGCAGTGAGCCTGTCACGTTACACAGGACGAAACCACTTTCTTTCTGACGTGCTGGTAGGGAGCGCAATGGGTTATGGCATCGGCCGCTATGTCTACCGACAGCATCACGACCCATCGCTGGACTCTCCCAATCAAGAACAGACCAGTGGCTTAGAGCGATCCAGGCTCTTTCCCCGCATAGCACCGCTTTATTACCCCCGGGCTCACATCTATGGAGCGATGCTGGCATGGAATTTCTAGATCTTCCATCCTCGGCATGAGAATCCTGTTAGTAGAAGATGATCAGCGGATCGCACGGTTTGTAGCAAAAGGCCTTCGCGAGCAGGCTTATGCAGTTGATGTTACGAACAATGGGGATGATGCTTTTTACAGAGCATCCGTCAACGACTATGACGCGCTCGTTCTCGATGTGATGATCCCGGGCCGCGACGGCTTCGCCGTCTGTAGGGAACTGCGAGCTGCGGGCTCAACTGTCCCCATCATCATGTTAACCGCCCGCGACGCCGTGCAGGATCGAGTGACTGGCCTGGATACAGGCGCAGATGATTACCTCACCAAACCCTTCGAAGTCGCGGAGTTGCTGGCCAGGTTACGGGCTTTGCTTCGCCGAGGTCATGTAGTGCCTCCCGCGACGATCTGCATCGCCGATCTCGTGCTGAATACGCGTGCCCAGCGAGCCACGCGGAGCGGACGTGAACTCGCGCTCACTACGAAAGAATATGCCTTACTTGAGTATCTTGCGCGGGAACAGGAACGTGTTGTTAGCCGAGCCGAGATCGCGGAACACGTCTGGGATGAAAATTTCGATCCCCTTAGCAATCTCATTGATGTGCACATCAATCGCTTACGGCGCAAAGTAGATGACGGTTTTTCGGTACCGCTCATTCACACCAGGCGCGGGGCCGGCTACATGCTGGCTTCAATAGATCACACCGAACAATCATTGGTTGAAGGCAGTCGTCCAGACGATCTGAACGAACTTGGAAGTACTGATCCGGAGGTGGGCGATGATGCTTAATTCGCTCCGCACCCAACTGACTCTCTGGTATACGGGCGTACTCGCGCTCGTGCTGGTAAGCTTTGCCGGCGCGACCTACGCTTATCTTGCCCACCAGGCCCGGCAGCGAACTGATGACTCGCTCGCAGACACAGCCAACTCATTTATCTCCAGCTTCATCACGGAATCCGAGGAAAACCAGTCGAGCGATGCCGGAGCGCTGGAGGCGGCCCACGAGTTTCATTTCGGAGACCGACTAGTCGTCGTCTATGACGAATCGCGGCGAGTCGTTGCCGCCTCTGAGTTACCAGCCGACGTTTCAACCGATCATCAATGGCCCGGAGCAACGTCGCCGGCGGCGGCATCACGACTGTTGGACTCGGCCACCCGCTCAGGTCGCGCCTACGACTCTCTCCCTAACAACAAAGCCGGGCTTCGCGCCTTCGCGGTTGCCTTAAAGATCGGTGCGCGTAACTACACGGTCGTGGTTTCACGCCCACTTGCCGATCAAAAGGAAGCGCTGCGTCAGGCACGCCGCGCCTTCTACGTTGCGGTCCCAATCGCGCTGCTAATCGCCAGTCTCGGCGGGTATTTTCTTGCGCGCAAAAACCTCAGGCCGGTCACCACCATGGGAGATCAGGCCGCGCTAATTGGGGCCTCAAATTTGAACGAACGGCTGCCGGTGCCCCATCCGAATAATGAGCTGGGCCGGCTCGCACAGATCTTTAATAATCTTCTCGCGCGA
>JBGPNE010000419.1:0-3831 GCA_041487335.1 Pyrinomonadaceae bacterium | reverse complement strand
GCCTGTCTGGAAATTCAAGGCTGAAGGCGGCTTGAGCAAGTATCACAAAGAGAGAAGCGGGTTCTGGGCCAGCCCTATCGTACTGAACGACCGGGTCTATGTCGGGTCGAGCAATGGATATATGTACTGCCTCAGTGCGGACAAAGGCGAACTGGTCTGGCAACACCTGGTCCGGGGACCGATTTGGGGTACGTCTCCGGTGGTTGACAATCGGGTCATATTCGGCGACAAGGCGGGATGGATGTATATGCTTTCGGCCGAAAATGGAGAGGTTCTTCGGGAGTTGAAGATCGGGGATAACGTAAACGCCACTCCCGCCGTTCTGGGCGGGCGCATCTACATCGGCGCATTCAACGGCAACCTATACTGTCTTAAGTAGTTAGACAAACTTCAGTTTGTCGCTGCCTTGCGGTCGAGCGCGTCTTGGAAGCGGCGACCAACCGAAGTTTTGGCGGACCCGGGGTCAATGATTTACCTAATCGATAATACGATTGACGGTCAAGGTGTGAGCCCGCGAGAATTGCGCGGGGTTTTAGGGCGCTTGCGGGGGGGTCTTGAGATTCTGAGTGAACCGTTTCACGCGGTTTCTCTCAACCGCATTAAGTCTCTACGGCCTTCGCACATTATTCTTAGTGGCCAGAGCCATCCCTGGGACAGGTATTCGCCCGAATCTTTAGCTGGTGTCTTTGACGTGATCAAGAACGCATCGCCGCCCCTACTCGGTGTTTGTGGTGGACACCAACAGATTGCTCTCGCCTTTGGCGCTGCTGTGGGTCTGATGGAACGTCTGCACCCGGGCGAGGGATACGAGGGCGCGAAACGAGAACGAGGATACTATCCTGTTGAGACCAATGGAGAGGGAATCTTCAAAGAATTGCCGCGCGACATCACCGTCTGGCACTCCCACTGCGATGAAGTAAAAGAACTCCCAGAAGGCTTCCGGCGAACAGCCGCCAATGAAACGTGTGCCATTCAGGCAATGGAGCACATAGAGCGACCCCTATTCGGTGTCCAGTTTCATCCCGAACTTTTCGACGAAGAACATCCAGACGGCCGGCGAGTCATTGAGAACTTCCTGGGAATGTAATTCAGGGTTTCTCCTCCCCGGACTCCCCACCAGGAGGGCGGCATTCGGGGTTGAAGCCTGACCGCCCTACGAGGAGGTCACCGGCGAGTTTGGCAAAGTTTCGCCCTGTTCTAAGTCTTACTATTTCAGTATTTACAGGGAAACCCCGGATTTCCTGAAGTAAATCGCGGACTGCTCGACTGGACACCCCCTACCTCCCGTGCTAGCCTTCCTATGAAACAAGCGACGATTATGCTCGCTTGTTTTTCTTTTTGGTTGCGTATTCGGATTCTTTTCAGCGCCTGCATCAAGGATGCAAGCCCCCAACTCCGGCTGACTCTTTTACACTCCTTGGGCCGGAGGTCGAGTCATAGGAAAGGACGGACTCGCGCACAGCGCTGAAAGGGAAGTAAATAACTTCGGACGGAGGCCCGATTAGAATGAAATCGATTTTGGGTGGAAGCGCGATAATTGCCACGGCGCTTTTCTCAGGCTCTTTGATCTTTTTCGCGCGTCCTTTGGCTGCGGAAACCCTCATCTCTCAGATCCAGGAACCAGCACACCAAGCATCACAAGCATCACTAGCTCAAAAGCAGGAGCCGAAAGGTCCGGCCTCTCCATCTGATAACGCTGAAGTTGTACCTGCGTCCTCATTGGGAGAACTGACCGACACGGCAGGAGAGTCCGAACAAGCCCTGAAACCGGCTGCTTCACCACCTTCTCCCTACTTAGCTACAGCCTACAGCCTTAGGGGCAGAACTGCGAGTGGAAGACCGGTAAGCAAGGGAGTTATCGCTGCTGATCCCAGGTTGTTGCCCCTCGGGTCGCATGTACGTATCGAGGCCGGTCTCTATAGTGGCGATTATCTGGTGGCTGACACGGGCGGCTCGGTGCGCGGCCGGAGAGTCGATATTTGGACGCCAACCACGCGCGAAGCCTTTCGCTTTGGCCGTCGCAGGGTAAAGCTAACCGTGCTTAACTACGGCCCGAAGCAATCGGCAGCCAGGAAGCGAGCCAACAGGTAAGCACAAATCTTCTTACTGAATAGATGGGGCAGAGGGATCGACCTTTTGCCCTTTTTTGCTTTGTTTATCGGCCAGGGATGCCTCCGCTGAGCTTATGGTAAGATGGCCGAACCTGGGTTCCCAATACATCTGCCGCGAGGTCCTCAGTTTTAAATGCGGGTTTCTCTTTCTCAGCAGCCGTCTGCGGAAAACAGCGAGCAGATTCCCGTCGCCGAATCATTAGTGCAAGTGATGCGTGGCGGCATTACTGAATCGCGCCATCGCGGACACGTTGTTGCGGTAGAACCTGACGGCAAAATTGTCGCTTCTCTGGGCACACCTGAGGCTGTCACTTATTTGCGCTCTTCCGCGAAACCACATCAGGCCATTGCATTAGTTGCATCCGGCGCCGCTGCCCGCTTCGGCTTCACGGAAAAAGAGATTGCTCTGGCTTGTGCATCACACAGCGGAGAGGAGATTCACACTGAGATTGCTGCACAAATGCTCAAGAAGATCGGGCTTGAGCCAACGGCCCTGAAGTGTGGCACTCACGAACCCTTCAGTCCTGAAGTTTCTCGTCGGTTGCGCGAGAGAGCTGAAGAGCCGAATGTGCTGCAGAACAACTGTTCCGGCAAACATGTGGGTATGCTGGCGGTCGCATTGCATGTCGGCGCGCCGACGGACACCTATGACAGTCCGGACAATCCGGTTCAGCTTATCATCGGTCGCACGATTTCGCAGTTTTCCGGAATTCCTCTTGAGGACATCGCCGTTGGAGTCGATGGTTGCAGCGTTCCCACCTTTGGAATAACAGTGAAAGCCATGGCTTTGATGTATGCGCGTCTGGTTGTGGCCCCCCCGGAATTTGACGACCGCACGCGCAAATCCTGCCAGAGAATCGTCTCTGCAATGACCAGTTACCCGGAAATCATAGGTGGAACTGTGGACCGTCTCGACACGGAGATGATGCGCGCCGCGAGAGGCCGCTTGATTTCCAAGGTTGGGGCGGAAGGGGTTTACACTGTTGGCGTATTACCTTGCAAAGAATGGCCGCGAGGTTTGGGTCTCGCTCTTAAGATCGAAGATGGAGACGACCACCGGGCGAGGCCGACGGTAGTAATCGAGTCGTTACGCCAGCTCGGCGTGTTAAAGGGTGTCTCTCTGGAGGCTGTTTCGCGTTACGCTTTCTTCCCGGTCCGAAATCGCCGCCAGGAAGTCGTTGGCGAAGTGCGCGCGTCCTTTGAATTGAATCGAATTGGATAGCTGCGGGAATTGATAAGCCCGGACCATGGTTCAATCAGGCCCAGACAATGGCAAAGAGGCGTCGCGGCTGCCACCTCTGCAGCGGGACGCGAGCGGGAGGATTGATGTCGATTCTGTTCCCGAGGTGATTCAGTGGTTTCTAGATTACGATGAACGTGTCGCAGTCATCAAACACCCAAGGGTTGAAGAGATTTTCCAGTGGAAACAGGAGCAAAGCCGGATCGCCCGGGAAGAAGTCTTTTCTTTCAAACGCGCTGAGGACCGACTTGCCATCGGAATAATCCAGGCACTTGCCGAGAACTCCACGGAACGCGAGCTGCACACCTGGATTAGCCAGCTTCTCAACGCGCTGGACGTTGCCTCGAAGGCGAACGAATCCACATCGGAAAGTTACAAGCTCGAGCTTGGCGGGAGCGGATCAGTTGTCAAAGAGGCCGAAAAAATCCCCACTGAGCGAGGTCGAGGAGAATTCTTGATCAACTGCTGGGTGGAGACGCT
>JBGPNE010000418.1:0-3831 GCA_041487335.1 Pyrinomonadaceae bacterium | reverse complement strand
TCTTCGCCGGCAAACGTCCGCACGTGGCGCAGGATGTTTCGAAGAAAGATCGACGACAGCCGATCGTGAAACTTTCAGTAGCTGGAGCTACCGACCCGATCGCCACCCGCACGGTCAAAGTAAAGATCGATATCGCGGACGCCGCGGCCGACAAGGATCATCCGCAGGGTAGCGGCGCGCGTGACGTGCGTCTGTTCCGCAACGGGTCGCTGGTGAAGGTCTGGCACGGCGATGCCTTGAAGGGACAAGCATCGACGTCGCTGGAAGAAGAAATTACAGTTGTCGCGGGACCGAATCGGTTGGTCGCGTACGCCTTCAACCGTGACAATGTGAAGAGCAAGGACGCTAACCTGACATTGACCGGCGCCGATAGTTTGAAGCGTGCCGGCACGGCGTGGGTCATTGCGGTGGGCGTCAATGAGTATGCAAACGCGCAGTACAATTTGAAGTATGCCGTTGCCGACGCGCAGAGCTTTGCCGAAGAGTTGCGCCGTCAACAGACTCAAGTGGCTCGATTCGACGCGACGGAAGTTGTTCCGTTGCTGAATGAGAACGCGACCAAGGCGAATATTCTTTCTGCACTGAGACGCCTGGCTGGAGCGACGGAACCGCCAACGCTGAAAGCCGGACCTCTCGATCGACTCAAACGCGCCGAGCCCGAAGACGCCGTGATCATCTACTTCGCCGGGCACGGCACTGCGCAGGGGCAGCGCTTCTATCTCATCCCGCACGATCTAGGTTACACGGGCGATCGCGGGGCGCTGAATGAAGATGGGCTCAAAGCTGTACTTTCGCACAGCATTTCAGATTTGGAACTGGAAGAATCAGTCGAAGGCCTGGCTGCCGGATCTCTGCTGATGGTGATCGATGCCTGCAACTCAGGACAGGCGCTCGAAGCTGAAGAGAAGCGACGTGGGCCGATGAACTCGAAAGGTCTGGCGCAGTTAGCGTACGAAAAAGGCATGTACATTCTGACCGCGGCGCAGAGTTATCAGGCTGCGCTCGAGGCTGCGCAATTCGGTCACGGCTTGCTTACTTACGCTTTGGTCGAAGAAGGATTGAAGACTGCGGTCGCCGACAACGAACCGAAGGACGGCGTGATTAGCGCGCGCGAGTGGTTGGACTTTGCGACTGAGCGCGTGCCCCAGATGCAGGAAGAAAAAATGAAACAGGCCCGTGGCCTGGGGCTCGACATCGCGTTTACCGAAGGCGAGCAAAAGATCGCCGATCCTGACAAGCGCAGCGTGCAGCGCCCCCGTGTGTTCTATCGCAGAGAGATGGAAGTTGTGCCGTTGGTAATTGCGAAACCGGGCGCGACCTCGAAACCGTGATGGCTGACGGACAGGACCGTTTGTAGTCCAGCGTCAAGCAGCATAATCTCACGGTCAGGAAGGGGGGCCTGCCCCCGCTTTGGTCCGCGGAGCGGACTGCCACTTCTAGCCATGAACATTTCCCTTTTGAGAATCTTCATCCTGCTCTTGATGGTTTCGACAGGTTCCTTCGCTCAAAAGACCAAGCCAATCCCTGCTTGCAAACAATCAGCCTTCGCCGCCTTCAAGCCACTACCGAAAATGGAATACGACTGCGCCGAAGGCGCGAACGATTCCGATGACAAGATTTTGAAGTTACCCGAAAGACTCGCCGCCATTCGCGGCCTGGTGAAAGAACTCGAAGGCTTCACGAATGCGGCATGGTGGCGGGCTGAGATAGACGATTTGAATGCTTGTAAGGTCCACGGCAGCGCCGGCGAACTTACCGCCGAAGAAAAGGAAGGGTGGAAACGCGGGGACTATAGTTTCGATCTCTTTGGCAATCACGAGTTTCGGCTCGCGCTGATCGCGGATCCCTGTTATCAAACTGGGTTCAGCGGATCGAACGCATTCCTGCTATATCGCAAAGACGGAAAAGTTCTTGTCTCGCAAGTCCTCAACGGCTACTACTCGCGCGTAGATAATTCCGTGGGCATCGACTTCGCTAATCTCAACGGCCAGCAGTTGGTTGAAGTCGCGACCGCTAACAGCATGCCTCCTTCTCTTGTTAGTTACTTCTTTGTGATCGACCCACAAACCAACAAGGCTGTCCCGAAAAAGATTTTCAAGGACGGCGGCAAGCTGACGAACCAGATTTGTTCCGCGATGCTTATGAGTGAACCCGCCGATGTTGGCCTGCCGAAAAATGCCGATGAGTTGAAGATCATCAGCAGCAACCGACTGGCGCTGACCTTCAGCGCTTACGAAGAAGATGAACGCGGAAAGATCGACTCCAACGGCCGCAAACTGCGCCGAATCGTCTATCGCTGGAATGGACGGTTCTATGCGGTGCAGAACCGGAAGCGGTAGCGACCGGGTCAGCCTGGCCGAACAAATCAAGCGTGAGGTCAGCGAACACCACGGCAACCTGACTGAGTATTTTGCGAAGACGACGCTGACGGTGAAGTAAGATTGTTCAGCCTTCTCGGAGCGTGAATACGATGAGTTTTCAACAACTTCCTTTCCTCACATGTATTCATTGCGGTAAGTTTATCCCGATTAAGGACTGCCGCATTACTCAACTGTACTTCACTGGAGTAGAGATTCCATGTCCATATTGTAAAGGCCCCCTCGACTTATGGGATTTAATGCTCAAGACAATCAGAGAAGACTTTTCGCCTCTTAACGTATTCGCGTTGATCGGCGCGCAAGGCACGGTTACGACGATACAGATGCGCCCTGACGAACCCCTAACGCTGAAGCTGACGGACATTGGCATTCCTGAAGACGCCAAGGTGTTGGATATTAACTACACCTCACAAGGAGGCAGCCTGGTAGCTTTGGAGTCCCATACAAACAACCCACATAGATTTAGACACAACATCAGGCACGAGATTGTGTTCCATCCAGTTCCTTTTCGCCATGGAGAACCGAAAATCGAGACCAAGGTTGCTGTGTTCATAACATGGGCACCTCACACCGCCAACGATGAAGCTTGGGAGAATCTCATAAGTTCTTGTCGGTCGTACTACTCGCGTCAATACGTATCTGCTGTTCTTCCGGCGAACGTCGCGGTCGAGGCCCGATTGAGTAGACTGCTAACGTCATTCTTGGAGCAATTTGTTGGCAAGAAAAGAGTGGCCCGGTTTCTTGAAGATGGGGCAACGTATTCACATCAACTCAACGTCTTGCTCCCAGTGTTTGCCACGTTAAGAGGAGTTGGCCAGCTGCCGGATCTAATACGAAGCCATCTCAACACTTTGCGCTCTTACCGCAATGATATTGGCCACAAGGGTGCGCCAACGAAGAAACTTGAGCAAGATGAGATGGCGAATTGCCTTTGTGCGGCGCTGTTCGCTTTTCAGTACTTGAACTTGATCGAATCGGGAATGCTTGGTCGAGCGCTTGACCCTACCATTCATTCAAAGCTACCTTGAGTCGATGAAAGAAATCTCCATCAAAATTGACGATGACCTTTACCGTCGCGCCTCGCGAAAGGTTGGGGATCTCGAAGCCGAGGTCAATCAATACGTGACTGAGTATCTCGAAGGCATCGACGGCGACGATGATGGCATTCTTGCCGCCCGAACTCACATGGCAGATCTATTCCAGGCAACCAGTAACTTTGGCGTGGGCCTAAGGCCTTCGCGCGAAGAGATGCATGAACGCGGAAGCATTCATTGATACCAACGTCTTCCTCTACGCTCTCAGCGATCGTCCAGAGGAACAGACAAAGGCCAAGCGAGCCCGCGAATTATTGCTGAATGAGAACTGGGGTTGGTCGGTACAGGTGGCCGGCGAGTTCTACCACATAGCCACTTCTGCTAAGCGTCAGTTTCGATTGCCTCATTCTTCCGCGATG
>JBGPNE010000417.1:0-3835 GCA_041487335.1 Pyrinomonadaceae bacterium | reverse complement strand
TGGCCGCAACGCCGGGAAACCCTCTAATGCTGGTCTTCGCTTTTTGAATGGCGTGTTGGCTCAGACTCCCTGACGCCTCCAGCCAGCACGATATCGAGCCGTGAGAGCTAGTCCGAGGCTTGTTACCAGAACAATAGCTACGACGAAGGGCCAGGCGTACGGCAGGGAAGATAGCGTGATCCAAAATGAGGTGCCGAGCAGCAACGCGACCGACTCGGAATTCTTGCTAATGGGCAAGTACTTACGTTGCAACCAGCGTCCTGTGGCCCCATAGATAACGACCCGGCCAAAGAGCCCGGCAACCAGTATCAACAGCAGCGCCATCAGTCCGACGACAGCGCTGAGGGGCGCAGGCAAATAAAGCAGCGCGAACGTGACGCCAGCGCCGATTATGCCGGCACCCACGAAACCTATTACTGCTACTCGAATCACTGTTAATTGCAGACGTGCCATGCCCCGGCTTATCGCGCCGGGCATCGCAGCGGTTAAGGCTAGTGAGATGACAAACCAGAAAAGCACCGCGAGCAATCGCAGACCGATATAGGTCGGCGACCAGTGTGGCGTCAGCAGGCCTGAAGGATTGCGCATCATATCGCGCAGTTCCTGCTCATAGCCAGCGTACATGATTGTCATACTCGCAGGATTGCGATTTGGCGCTTTATCACCGTGGTGGTAAGTGCCTCCCACAACGATAACATCGCCCCCGATGCGCGAGCCTTCCAGTTGAATGACTGAGCCGCCAATTGCCGCCACATCTCCGTCAACCGTTCCCTGTACTATGACATCGCCTCCTAACGCAATCGCGCCAGCGCCATTCTTCACCGTCCCGGTGATCTTTATCGAACGGCCCAACCCGTAAGCCATCGTATTGCTGATACCGTCCACGACATAAGGATCATCAGTCGACTGCGCAGCAGGAGCTACCTGTGCGTCAATAGCGACAAACATCAGGAGCACTGAAAACAACAGCGTTCCCGCTCTGGAGACGAGACGCAGCAAAAAGGGATCGCAGCGTTGCTGAAGAACCGATTCGTTCACGATTGATGCCGGAGATATACCCATGCAACACGCACCGTTATTCGATAAGGTGCGTTCCGTGATAGCGGTGATAGCTTGAGATCAGGAGTGAGAGCAACACAACGGCGAGAACAAGAAGCAGTGCAAACAAACCTGCGAGGTGCGACTCCGGGAGCAGCCCTCGGCTAATGGCTCTCGAAATTACTGTCAAACCGACGGCGGCGTCGCATAGGGCCTTCCAAAGCAAACCAAGAACACCCAGAAGCTTGCTGGCTATCGCTCGGCCACTGAAGATTACAGACTTGCTCGCCGCAACGCCCAGTAAAGCAAACGATGCAAACGCCAGGATCAGACAGAAGCGCAAGGCTCGTTTATGCTCGAGCCGATCACGAACTCCGCGCATATCACTCTCCGCGTGGGCCGCGACGATTTGGGCAAAGTCCCGGGGAACAGGAAGATCAGAAGTTGAAGCAAGCGTTGCATCTAACTCGCACATGAAGAGGCGCTGTGCGTTCAACTCCGAGACACAAGACTGACAGTTTTGAAAATGCTCTTCTAAGGCCGCGTACGCACCGGCATCGAGATCGCCGTCAAGATAAGCGGCAATCTGTTCTGCCTGGCAGTTGTCGTTGCTTCCAACCATGGAGCTCCAGCGGGATCAGATGCCCGTAATGCCTCTGTCAACAAATTGTTGTCTCATCATCTCACGAGCACGGAATAGCCGGTTCTTGACCGTTCCTAATGGCAACCCGGTCACCCCCACAATCTCCTCATAGGTGAGATCTTGTGAATGGCGCAATACAATTAACTCACGGTAAGCGGTCGGAAGCGAACGCACTATTGATTCAATCTCCAGTCTACGTTCTTCCCGCTCACTCTCCTGCTCAGGGCTAAGACTTCCGCTCTCGATGGGCAGATCGTACTGATCGCCCTCCGTTCCGTTGACCAGGGATCGCTCGCGACCGGAGCTCTTGCGCAAGTAATCGACTGCCGAGTTGTGCGCGATCTTATAAATCCACGTCGAGAACTTGAATTCCGAACGGTAACGAGAGAGCGAACCGTAGACCTTAATAAAAATCTCCTGAGTCAAATCCAGCGCCGCTTCGTAGTCACCAACCATCCGATAAACATACGCTGAAATCGGTCTCTGATACCGCCGGACAAGCTCTTCGAATCCTCCTTCGAGGCCCGCTCCGGCAACGGAGACCAAATCGCGGTCGGTTGCAGAACTAAAATCTTGCAAAATGGCCGGGGTTGCAGTCATGCTCATAATGCTCGGGTGTTACGCCTGGGCAAGCAAAAATGTTTCAAAAGCGAACAAGTCTGGAGCGGAGAGTTGGAGTCGAGAGTCTGGAGTCCAGACTGTTTTTACTGCCAGGACAATTTGGCTAGTCCTGCCGGCGCGGCAATCGCGTCAAAACTGAGATCGCGGGTTGGAAGCTGCAGACCGAGATCCTCCGCATCAAGCACTCGCAAGTCTGTTCCGAGTGTTTGGTTAACGATTCCACGCGCGCGATCCTTTGTGAATCCATCACCGATAACCAGAAGACGGGTTAACAGTTGGCTGGCTTGCTCGACGTCACTACGGCGATCACGGTAAAAAAGCAACAGGCGATAAAATTCGTCTTCGCGTTCCTGCGGCTCACACCAGACGGTGCGCAGAATGAGCGGCTCCTTCCCGCGAAATACTGCCGCGGTGAATCCCTCGTCCGACGAACTAAGCAGAAGGGCATCGCCGTTGAATCCATTCAGGGTCAACCATTGTGCTTCACCCATATGACGCGGAAGAATCAGGCCGGCCCGCCAACCAAGCGAATTTAGCATGCTTTCGTATTCATCAAGAACCGCTGTCCGCGCGGCGACCACCATGTAACGATCTCTTCCCTGCGAGTCTCGCGGTAATCGTTCTTTGGAGATCGAAAGCTCAGCTAGCGCGACACCGAAGCCGCGCTCCATCTTCCAAGTCAAGACTTCTTCCAGCTCACTACTTGACCCGGGCTGAGTCTCCAGCGTCAGTATCAAGGTGCGACTGGTTACTTCGGGCAGGGTAACTGACCATCTCTTTTGTTTCAGAAGACCGGCACCTGTCGCCAGTTCATTCAAGGACGCCGTCAATTCAGATCTGTCACCGATATTTGGCTTATCGAAGCTCGGGCGAATCAGTGATGCCGAGAGCCTTATGGTCGCTGCGCGGCGAAGGTTACAAATGTTCCCTCGGCCCCGCTCAAGTTGAACCATCGATGCGATTCCCCTTTCGAGCCCAAGCGCAGTCGAAGGGTACCAGGGGCTAATTAGTTTTGAGAGAAGATTGGACACGATAAATTTCCGATTTGAGATTGCCGATTGCCAATTTCAGATCTCTGACGTAACACCAATCGTCAATCGGCAATTGGCAATCGGCAATCGCAAATCGGAAATGAGATCACCATTCCGAGTAGGGGGTGCCTTCCGACGAAACGTCTGTCGAAGCGCTGTGGAGATCGGTCACGCCTTGTTCGCCCGTGGTCGAGTTTGGGTCGTCGCCTGTGGCTACCACCCAGTCCTTTTGGCCCGTGAATGGATCCACTGGCAGTTCCCGCATGTAACCACCGGTAACGAGATCGTCGAGCGACTGGGGCAACTTGCCTTTGTCTGCCGCGTATTGATCAAGCAGAGAACGCAGCTTGTAGAGGTCGTCGCGCAACACCGCCTCGCGTGTATGCATAATCGTTTTCTGATACTGAGGCAGGGCAATCGCCGCCAGAATTATGATGATCGAGATCACAATCATCAGCTCGAGCAGCGTGAAGCCCTTCGCGAGAAACGCGGGGACACGGGG
>JBGPNE010000416.1:0-3837 GCA_041487335.1 Pyrinomonadaceae bacterium | reverse complement strand
TCCTTCGTGTAGGCGCTACCGCGCGCCGATCTGTCGCTCAGGACATCCGTACTGAACGCTTCTCCGCGGTCACGTGCGTCAGTAAAAGCGAAACGAAAATTCAGGGTGTGATTTGAGCCAGCGAGGTACGTCAGCTTACCAGCCGCTTCCGTTTCGTCCGCTCCATTCGGGAAGCGACCCGCCGCAAGTGAACGCACGGTCAAGCGCGGCGCAAAGCCCGACGCCAGCAGCGAGTTGATGCCTATGCGCGCGGGTCTGCTGATCTCTGCCTCATCCTCAGCCGATAGGTGTTCCTGTTCGGCCGCGGCGTAGAAAAAGAGACGGTCGCGATTAAGAGGGCCGCCGAGCGCGCCTCCCGGCTGGTAGCGGTGGAAGCGCAGTCTTCTGGCTGGAGGTGGGTCTGAGAAGGGCTCGCGCGCATTGAATCGTTCGTTCTGAAAGAAGGTGAAAACATCGCCATGAAAGTCGTTCGAGCCGGTCCTGGTCACGACGTTGATCGCACCACCCGCCGCGCCGCCGAACTCTGCTGATAGCCCATTGTTGACGATCTGAAACTCGCGCACGATCTCAGGCGAAAGAGCCACGCGAGCGGCGCCGGTAGTCTCATCCGTGTTGTCGAGTCCATCGATCGAAATAGAGTTGCTACGCGGCCGCAAGCCCCCAAAGGTGAAGCCACTATCAGCCAGAGGGGCACCGGAGGACGTACTCTTTCCGCCTCCACCAGACCTTTGCTGGTTGGATGGGGCCACGCCCGGTGCAAGCAATGTGAACTCCAGATAGTTGCGGCTATTGACCGGCAGCTCCTCAATGCGCTCTGGATCGATGGAAGTTGTCGAAGCGGTCTGCGAAGCGTCAATGGCAGGCGGTTGGTCCGTGACCGTGACCTCCGCGTTTACCTCTGCGGGCCGCAGCGTTATATCGAGAGCAGTTGTGCGCCCCAGGGCGAGCGTTACAGCCGGGTTGACATACGGCTGGAATCCTTCAACTGCGGCGCGCACTTCATAATCTCCGACTGGCAAGGCAACGACACGGTAACTGCCATCAGCTTCGGTTACTATGCGTCTTGTTTGGTTGGTTGCTAGGTTGCGTAGAGTGATGTTCGCGCTGGGTATGACTGATCCCGCCGCGTCGCGCACAGAGCCACTGAGCGTGGCTGTCGTAGCTGAATCTTGGGCGTGTAGAGGAAGAGGCGAGAGGATGAGTAACCAGAGCACGGTGAGCGCAAAGGTCATTCGCGAGAGCAATTGGTGCATGACCTGGGAAGCGTCCTCGACGTTGATTGTCTCACCCAGTAAGAGTGAACGAGCAGCTCATTAACTCCACTTCTTACATATTGAAACTTGAACTTCTTCTGAGAAGTGCCTTCACCAGAGGCGCGGCGGCTCACACGCAATGTGGACGACCAACCTATATCCCAACAACCTTGCTTGAACCTTTCCTGAGCATTACATTTGTGAAAGGTTTCAAATCGCCGGGACGAAGATCAGCGGGGCTGAGTGAAAGTGGGCAGGTGAATGGTGAAAAGAGAACCGACGCCGGGCTCGCTGACGACTTCAATACGTCCGTTGTGTGCCTGGACAACAGCCTTAACTAAACTCAAGCCAAGTCCCAGTCCTCTTTGCGAGCGACTTTGATCGCCACGGTATAAACGATCCCATATCTTGGGCGTTTCTTCAGGGGAGATTCCGATCCCGGTATCTTTAACGACAATGACCGCCTGATGGTCGCGTTGGAAAGCTTGGAGATCTATTCTTCCACCGCTCGGCGTATACTTGACGGCATTATCCAACAGATTGGCCATGACCTGTCGCATGCGGTTAAGGTCGGCAGTTAAGAAAAGATCGTTTGGAGCGGCGGTGTGGAGCGAGACATTCTTATCCTCGGCAACTTGCGCGTAGAGATCAACCGTGTCCTCCATCAGAGTCGCGACGTTTACATCTTCGAGCTGAAGTTTCATAACTCCAGTCTCGGCCTCGGAGATGTCCATCAGCGTGTTCAGCGCGGTGAGAATTCGATCTGATTCCTCTATGCAGTTGGCGAGAGCTTCCCGGTAGGTTTCCCGATTTTGATCTGAACGCAAGGTCATTTCCGCTGTGCCTCGTAGCCTTGCGAGGGGAGTCCGCAGGTCGTGGGCTACGTTATCTAATGAGCCCCGCATGCCATTGATGAGCGCCTCAATCTTCTCTAGCATGGAGTTGAAAAGCACCACCAACTCGTCCAGCTCATCACTTGTGTGCAGGGTTGGTACACGGGAATCCATCCTGCCGGTAGAGACGGATCGCACGGTCTGGATAAGGCTCCGGACGGGCCGCAGCGCGCGGAATGCGAGAAACGAACCTCCCACGATGCCGATGACGACAACCGGGATCATGAAGCCAAAGAAAATCTCGCGAAAACTCTCCAGGAGAGCTTCTTGCTCTTCTGTGCTTTGACCTACCTGTAGAAAGTTCCCATCGCCAAGAAGCGTTGCTTCAATCTCCAATACTTTTGCGCCATCGCGTGTTTGTAAACGTGTGGGTTGTTCATTTTCCTTTGACTGGCTGCTTCCGAGTTGTGCGAGGTCGAAATCCTTCCACCGCTCAGGAGCGTCCAGAAAGAGCGTGGTGTTTTGCGGCGCAGCGATTCGAACGAAGAATGAACCTTCTTTAGCGGATCTTCCTTCGAGCTCTACTTCATTTTTGAGTGCCTCTATGCCACCTGCCCGATATTGAGCGGCATATTCACCGAGTTTTTGATGGATCTCCTCCCGGTCCTTTTGCCGTACGGATGAAGACAGCAGACCATAAGCGATGATAAAAAGAAACGAAGTGCTGACAATGAAAAAGGTGGAGTACCAGAGGATCAGCCTAAACGTAATAGTCCTCCGGATGCGGCTAAGATGTCTTAAGAACATAACCGACTCCGCGAATAGTATGGATCATTTTCTCGGTGAACTTCTTGTCCACTTTATTTCTTAATCGGCAGACCAGCACATCCACCACATTCGTTTGTGGGTCGAAGCTGTAGTCCCATACGTGTTCCAGGATCATCGTCTTAGAGACCACTCGCCCGGCGTTGGCCATCAGGTATTCAAGTAGGGCGAATTCTCGCGCTTGCAGGTCTAACTTCTCGTCCGCACGAACAACCTTGCGCGATAGGAGATTCAGAGAGAGGTCGCCCACAGCGAGTTGTGTTGGCTCAACCGCTCTTGCACCAGTAGAGCGCCGGAGTAGCGCCTGCACGCGCGCCAAGAGTTCAGAAAAGGCAAAGGGCTTGATCATGTAATCATCGCCGCCGGCCTGCAGGCCTCTAACCCGGTCGTCAACCGAACGTTTGGCGCTGAGGATGATGACGGGAGTGTTGACGTCTTGCCGCCGCAATTCTTCGATAAGAGCAAGGCCGTCCAGGTGAGGCAGCATAATGTCGACGACGGCAGCATCGTATGGTGAGGTTAAAGCCAACCGAAGCCCCTCGTCGCCGTTAGCTGCATGGTCGGTGGCAAAACCCGCTTGCTTGAGACCGTTGACGATGAAAGAGGCTATCTTGTTATCATCTTCAACAATCAGTACACGCACAGTCTAGATCCTCCCGTGAGTTTTCTTTACTATATTTGAAAATAACAATCAAAGCTTGTTATGAATATCTTACTAAATTAGGGCTGCGCAAGCCTCACTGCTCATGTACAAATATCGCTTACTTGCTAATGTTCATCATGACTGTGCCGGTGGTCATGTTCCAACGCATCGTGCCAGTGCCCATGCTCGTGTCGTTCAGTTAGATGTAGCCAAACGCCAATTCCCATGAATATCGCCGCACCGGAAAAGTAGTCCGTAAGAGAATCCCTTGAAACTCTTCGCG
>JBGPNE010000415.1:0-3837 GCA_041487335.1 Pyrinomonadaceae bacterium | reverse complement strand
TCTAACTGGTACGGGCCCAGGTCTCGATCCTGGCCCGCCGCGACCCGTGCCGATCCGCCATTGATCTTCGGGGTCGGGAAAAGCAGGTTGTATGTGATACCGCCACCCGCTGCAGGACCTTCGTTGACCAGGTATAACAGTCCATCCTGAGGGCTGGACGTATGTACGCTAAATCTCCAGCCGTCTCCGAGTATGTCATTGCCGGTGGCTTTGAAAGGACCCTGGTATGCCTTCCCATTCGGAAGATATTTCTGCACCATCAGATAGTAGTCGATGGAACGACTGACCACCGCTGTGGTCTTTGCCGGATTGTTGGCCGGCTGGTCTCCAGCAGTTTTGAAGCTTAGTCGCGGCCAGACGGCCAAGGCGACGATAGCTGCCAGCAATAGGCCGGCAGCTAGCAGGACGACGGTGTTTCGCTTGCTCGTTTTTAGTTGGTGACGAGCATGAACCGACGGGACGGACTGGGCTGCGACGACGTGCGTCATCGCAATCGTTTCGGCCTTGCTGTCGACGACTCTGCGCGATCCAGTTAGCGTGCTTTCCATCAGCTCTTCACATAGGGCGTCAGCAAATGCCCGTGCTGATGAGTAGCGTGCCTCAGGATTATAGGATAGCGCTTGTAGAACCACGCCATCTACACCTTTAGGAAGGGCCGGACGCAAGTCAGTCGGCTTTATCCTGGCGCCCGCGCGCTGCATTTCGGCTAACTGAAAGTGCGTTTCAGGGTTGAACGGGCGCCGTCCGGTTAGCATCTCGTAGGCGATTGCGCCCAGCGAGTAGGTGTCGGTCGAACCAGAGACGGGTCGCGCGTTCAGTTGTTCGGGCGCCATGTAATCAATCGTTCCCGCCGTTGCCACGACCACGGTGCTTGGAGCGAGCTGGGAATCCTTAACCTTTGCGATTCCGAAATCAATTATCTTCACCTGATCGTCGTCGCCGCTCACACTCCGGATCATGATATTCTCCGGCTTCAGATCCCGATGAATGATCCCTTTTTCATGCGCGGCGGTAAGGGCGCAGCCAATCTGGTGAATGATGTCTGCGGCCTGGTGAAGGTCCATGCCCGCGGGCGCCCTCTTCATTAACGAGCGCAGGCTGGCCCCTTCCACATACTGCATTACAATGAACGGGACGCCATCAGTCATGCTGCCTGTATCAAGCACTCCGACTACCCCCGGATGATCGATGCGCGTAAGCGCCTCTATCTCGTGCTTAAACTTCCTGACTGCCCATTCGTTCTGTAGCGACTTCTCATGCAGCAACTTGATGACTACCCGCTTGGACAGCAGTTTCAGATCGCGCGCCAGGTACACTGCGCCAAAGCCACCTGTTCCAAGCTGCTCTTCAATTAGATACCGGTCTTTTATCGTAATGCCGATAACGGCATCACGCTCGCGAGCTCTGGCGGCGGCAGCGCCGGTCGCGTCATACGAGCCGACCGTTTCGCTGTTCTGATTATTTACCCCAGCCATCTGGTTTCTGGACATTGTTTGGTACCCGCCAGCCGCCTCATTTACTCCCAGGTTTTGCGACGATCAGTTGCCTGGTCTCCAGTCCCAACCGGTAAAAGACTCGTGGCCGCTGCACGTCGCGCTCTTTCTTCGTTCCCGTCTCCTCTTCCTGCTCCAGCAGCCGCCCCTGTGCATCCTTCGCCGCGCCCGCCTGCATCTGCGGCACTCGTCCGACGGCATAGTCAAGCCACTCTTGCAACGCGACCTGGCCGTCCTTCGGATTTGTGTCAGCGGCCTGGGTCTTTAGCCCTTCCTCCACCAGCGCATAAGTCAGATAGCCATGGCTCAATCCTCGCCGCTCGAGCGCTGCCTGATAGCTTTGCGCCGCCGTGAGGATGTACATCCCTTTTTCATAGGCAAGCTGCGCCAGTCCTTTGGAGTTCATTGGACCGCGGCGCTTCTCTTCAGTTTCGAGCGCCTGGCCGGAATTGCATGCATCGATTACCAGTAAAAACTGCGAAGCGTCAATGATTTCCAAAGCCTGCTCCAGCTCTCTGTCCGAGATGCTGTGATCCAGAATGCTCTGGATGCTGACGCGATCTAACTTCGTACGCGGCCCACTATAACCCAAGTCGTGTGGGATCAGATAGAACCGGCCGTCCTTTTGCGCCGTGCCGTGACCGGCGAAGTAAATTACTACAACGTCTTCCGGCTGCGCCGGCTTGATCTTTTCTAGAACCTTTGGCGCGCTTGAGGGCAAGTCATAGTTACTTTCCGCCAGGCGGCGCAGTGCAAGCATAATGTTTGTTTTCGTCGCTTTATCGTCGAGCAAAGGAACGACTTCGATGTCCTGAAAGTTTCCCAGTCGCAGCTGCGCCCGTTGTAGCTCCGCGCCAAAATCTTCTGCGTCAGCCACGGCGTAACGCAGATTGTACTGGGCGTTTGCGTACTGATTGACACCGGCGATCAGGATGTAGGCCGTCCCCCTGCGCTTCAATTTTTCGTCGCCAACCAGCGACAGCGTAGCGTCTGTTGACTTGATGTTGTCGTGGTTGAACGCGTACGCAGTCAGATTATCCTTACCCGCAACCAACGACACGGTGGTCTCCAATACTGCTTTGCCGTTAGAGTCCAGGCGTAAGTCTCCGTGCCAAACCTTCACGAGCGAACCATTACGGAACAGGCGCAGGTCACGCACGCCGCTCCCGTTGGAATGGTCTCTGTCGGCCTTTGCTTCAGCCAGGTCGATCTTGATGGTAACTGTTCGGTTCGGAACATCGCTTCCGCTTGTCGGTGTTGCCAGGGCCAAACTCACCTGCGGCTGGCGGCGATCCTTTTGCGAAATGTCCCGCGGTGCAAGCGGCTTTTGCCCGCTGAGAATCTCTGCGAGCAGGCCCGGGTAATAGAACTCGTTGAAGAAGACCTCGACCGGAGCGATGTTGAAAGTGTTTCCGGAAAAGCGCCACAGAATTTGGTTCCAGGAAGCGGGCGAGCCATCGAACAAACCATCGGGGGTCACCACCAACCAGTCATCGCTCTCACGCAACGACATTAGCGTGGCAGCCTTTGCGGCGGTTTGCATGTCCCAGAGTACGGTGCTTCCGTCTTCGCTGCTCGACACCAACCACTTCCCGTCGCTGTTGAAGGCAACGGCGTTTACGCTGCCTGAGTGGCCCAGCAACACTCGTGGTTTTGACATGCTCGCGACGTCCCAAAGCCTAATGGCTCCGTCGCTCCCTGCCGAAGCAAGCCGGTTACTGTCGGGGCTGAATGTCAGCGCGCGGATTTCGCCCGACTCGCTTTGAACTGCGCGCACCTCATGACCAGATGAAACTTCAAAGAGCTTAATCGTCATATCGTTCGCGCCGGCGGCCAGCCATTTGTTATCGGGACTAAAAGCAACCGCGTTAACTGGCCGCGTCACGTCCACTAGGCGCGGCTCGGCCCAGCTTGTCGTATCCCAGAGTCGAATTGTCTTATCGACACTTCCCGAAGCCAGCCAGCGGCCATCGGCGCTGAACGCTATGGTCGTGATTTCACCTGAATGACCCAAAAGCTTTCTCGTCTCGCGCCCTTCGGCCACATCCCACACTCGCACTGTTTTGTCGTAGCTTGCCGAAGCCAGCCAGCGGCTATCAGGACTGAACGCGATCGCCTCGACCGTGCCCTCGTGGCCTGTGAGTTTGCGTGTTTCCTGTCCCGTCGTCGTGTCCCAAATCCTAATCGTCTTATCAAGGCTGGCGGACGCGAGCCAATGGCCGTCCTTGCTCAACGAAATCGAGGTAACGTAGCCTGTATGGCCAACCAGCGCCGGCATCTCGCGGCCGATCGTTGTGTCCCAGAGCCGAACGGTTTTGTCTTTACTGCCGGAAGCGAGCCAACG
>JBGPNE010000414.1:0-3840 GCA_041487335.1 Pyrinomonadaceae bacterium | reverse complement strand
GGTGCTCTTGATCCCGTCACACGCTGCCATAGCTTGATGCCTCAAACAGCTTGAGACAATAGTAGCGATGAGCGACGCACAACACCTCATTCTCTTAATAGGAATAGTGGTCTGGAAGGTGAGCGCCCTCAGGCAGCTCTTCGCTCATAGCGATGATGCAATCCGCGCACCTGCGGCAGTTCAATCACCGTACCCAGGGCGGGAGGTTGAATGCCTCTCGACGCTGGCGCGTCCTTATCCAGTGCCAGATGCGTCCGTGAGTGTTCGTAGTATTGGAAATACGATCTAATAATGCGCCTCAGGGAAGCTTCGTTCAACACAATGACGTGGTCCAGGCACTCCCTTCGTAGCGAGCCGATGAAGCGCTCCGCGTAGGGATTTTGCCAAGGCGATCTGGGTGCTGTCAGCACTTCGCGGATGCCCATTTCCCGAACTCGCTGACGGAATGCTGCTCCGTAAATGCAATCTCGATCATGCAACAGATAGTGCGGCGCGCTATCCCAGGGAAACGCTTCGGCGATTTGCCGCGCCGTCCATTCCGCAGTGGGATGGGACGTCACGTTGAAGTTAATTGCACGCCGCCGATGGTGGCCCAATACTACGAAGACAAATAGCATGCGAAAGCTTACAGTGGACACCACAAGGAAATCTGTTGAAACCAACTGCTTAACGTGGTTCTCAAGAAAAGTGCGCCACGTTTGTGACGGCGGCTTTCGTTGACGCACCATGTACTTCGCTACCGTCGCCTGAGAGATCTGTATTCCCAGCTTCAGCAACTCGCCGTGAATCCTTGGTGCGCCCCACAAGGGATTCGCGGTGCTCATCTGCCGGATTAGCGCTCGTATTTCCCGACTGACGCAAGGTCTACCGGGCTTCCCTGCCCTGCTCTTCCAACGCCAATACAATCGAAACCCCTTTCGCTGCCACGCAATTACTGTCTCCGGCTTGACGATGACCAGCGCTGAGCGCCACTGCCCCCATAGCTGCGAAAGTAACACCCAGAGCCAGCGGTCTGCAGTTCTCAGTCTAGGACGCTTGTTCGTCCGCCGCTGCAGCACAGCAAGCTGATGGCGTAGAGCAAGAATTTCGATTTGCATACTTGCTCGTGTCCGGAAACACAAGCGCAGCCTAGAAAGAAACGACGATAGGAAAGCTTTCATGGCTGTGCGAGGTTAGCAGCCGAAACTGCTAACTTCAATGCTTACACTGTGGACGAAGTTTTTGGTAGCGACAACTCCAATTTGCAACGCAAGTGCGCCTTTTCTTTCTTTATAGGACGAATCGTCCATTTACGCTGCCATTTCATTCAAGATCGCTAGTTGAAGAACTGGATCAACAATCGCGCCACGACCTCCGGTTGTTCCTCCTGCATGAAGTGGCCGCTGTTCTCGATTTTGACCAAGCGAAAGTTCGTGGCTTTGGGCGTCACCGCTGCTTGTAACCAACCGTAGCCGGTCGAGCCGAGTCCCAAAACCGGCATCTCCAGCTTCTTATATGTTTTGCTGTCGATGATGTCCTGGGGAAAGGTCTGGTACCAGGAATCTCCGGCACGTATAGCGTCCGGGCTGGAATAGGCGGCGGCATAAACGGAGCGGTCGCGAGGTCCAATCGATTTAGAATCCTTTAACAGATAGTCGAATAGAAAGTCTTGATAGATCTGGAAGCGACCCGAGAGAAGTTTTTCAGGTAGTCCCTTCACCTGATGGAAGGCAAACCACCAAGGGTATCCCGGGTGCTCGTCGTCTATCTTCGCGCCAAACTTTCCTACCTCAGGAAGCATTCTGATTTCTGAAAAGAACTCATCCGGATGCGGAACGTCCAGCATGGCAAGCTTCAGGGTCGCATCCGGGTGATTCGCCGCAAAACTAAACGCGACCCTGGACCCGATGTCGTGCCCGGCGACGTTGACCTTGTCGTATCCGAGCTGACGCACCAACTCATAAATATCCTGGGCCATGTTCTTCTTGTCATAGCCGCTCTGGGGTTTGGCCGAGCCTCCCATGCCGCGCAGATCCACCGCGATCACCCGGTATCGCGACGCCAGCGTCGGCATTATTAAGTGAAATTCCCACCATGTCTCTGGCCAACCCGGCAACAGAATAAGGGGCTGCCCTTTGCCGCCCGCCACATAGTGCAATAGCGTTCCGTTCACTTTCGCGTAGCCGTTTTTGAATCCGGGTAGGGACCGCACGAGCGCCGCGTCGGACACGTCACGGGTGCTAAAGACGCCGTGTGCGGTAACGATCTTTGCGCTGGAGACGCACCATGAGACAGCAACGATGGCCAGCAGAAGTCTTGATGCAACCGTTATGCGGAGCGTTTTCATGTGAAATGTCCTATTGTTGAGTCGTTGACAGCAGTGCTTTTTCTTTCTGTCAGATTTGCGCCATCCCGCCATCGACAAAGAGTTCGATGCCGTTGACGAAGCTGCTGTCGTCGGACGCGAGGAACACAACCGCTTTGGCGATTTCGTCAGTGGTGCCAACGCGACCGAGTGGAATGGAGGTCACCATGAAGTCCACGAATCCCTGCAACTGCTCTTTCGTCGGTATTGTCAACTTAACCTCATGAAAAGATTTTAACCAGAACAGGCGCCAAGTTCTCTCCTTTTTTGTACCACCTATCCTATTTTTCAGGCTGCTGCTTGAGCGACAACCACCTCTTTCCAAGCAGCAAATCTACGCGTCATCATTTCTCGATAAACGCCGGCGGTACAGAGATGCCGCCCTGGCCGGAAGTGTGAGGTGATGATGCCGAAGGCTGAGAGAAAACGCTGCGCCTGGCCCGCTGACTTGAACCGCCTCATCACTCGCTCCCGCAATCTGGTTGGCTGATGCGAATTCTCTGCCCGGTTGTTCTGCCTCTTGGCTTGGCAGTGCTCGACGCTGGGCATGAGCTCTTGCTTGGCCGCGTGGTAGCTTCCGAGCTGATCCGTAACAATAACTCTTGGCAGATACTGCATGCGCTTTAGTAACTTGCGAAAGAACTTCTTGGCGGCCTTCTTATCTCGTCGGCTCTGGACCAGGATGTCCAGCACGTCGCCATCTTGATCCACTGCACGCCACAGATAATGAATGCGCCCATTGACACGGAGGAACACTTCATCGAGGTGCCATTGGTCGCCCGGCCGAAGAGACCTGCGGCGCAGGCCGTTGGCATAAGTCTGGCCGAACTTGAGGCACCACTCTCTGACCGTCTCATAAGTGAGGGAGACACCGCGACTGGACATCAGCTCTTCGACATCGCGGAAGCTCAAAGAGAAGCGGAAGTAGAGCCAGACGCAATGACTGATGATTTCGGCGTGGAAGCGATGACGATGATATAGAGAAGCGGGCGCATGCATGAGCAGATGATGCCGCATGAACACTCATCTTGCACCATTTGCTGAGTAACTTGACAATACCGTAGCGCTTTCTGCACCGAAAAGAAGAATCTCTTCACATTTGCGCAGAAGTGAAGATCGAAGAATTTCTCATCCACGCTTCCGAATGGCGCCAAGCGGGTGATACCGAGGCGGCGACAGCGTTACAGTTTTGGTTTCCGAAGGCGCTATGGTAAGAGTGTTGGACGATGGAAGATTGTGGCGGAATCATATTCGAGTGCCTTTGATTGATATTCAGCGCAAGAGTAAGAAATAACTATGGCTAAACCGGTACTACTCACGGTAGACGACGATCGAGAGGTCTTGCGGGCAATCGAGCGCGATCTGCGACGCAAATATGCAAGCGGCTATCGCGTCCTGCGAGCCGAATCAGGTGCGGCGGCATTGGAAATTATTCGAGAGTTGAAGGTAAGGAACAATGCTGTGGCACTTTTCCTTGTTGATCAAAGAATGCCCGG
>JBGPNE010000413.1:0-3847 GCA_041487335.1 Pyrinomonadaceae bacterium | reverse complement strand
GTTAAAGTGGTGCTCTCCGGTGACGGCGGCGATGAGCTCTTCGCGGGTTACACACGCTATGTCACCGAGCAAAGGCGAAGAAACTTCGCTCAAGTACCGCGCTTTGTGAGAGAAGGCATGATGCAGCCGCTGAGCGGCCGATTGCCGCACGGAACATTGGGTCGCAACTATCTTTATAACATCGCGCTCGATCCCATGGATCGTTACCTGGACAGTGTTTCGGTCTTCACGCGCCTGAACAGACAGTTACTGTACACCGGAGATTTTGGGGAGCAAGTCGGTTACGACGGGTATCTCGCGAAGCGCTTTCGCGACTACGGCGCTAAAGTGAAAACGGGTAACTCTCTGGATCGGCTTCTCTATATTGATAGCAAGTTGTATTTGCCAGGCGACATTCTCACCAAAGTCGACCGCACCAGCATGGCCGTCTCACTTGAAGCACGAGCGCCTCTTCTGGATCACAAGTTGATCGACTTTGTGACGCGGGTTCCAGCCTCAATGAAAATGATTGGGTCGGAGACTAAACACCTCTTCAAGCAAGCGGTAAAGGATCTTGTTCCCGAAGAGATCTTGAACAGACCAAAACAGGGCTTTGGTGTGCCGATTCAGCAATGGATTAACCAGCAGTTGCGAGAGCGCATCCGCGATACTCTGATGGATCAGCGCACACGGCAGCGTGGCTATGTAGAGCCCGGCTACATTGACGTACTGCTTAATGAACACGAGCGTGGCCGGCGTGATCACTCAGCGGGCTTGTGGGCCCTGTTGATGCTCGAGTTGTGGCACCGCCAATTTGTCGATAGTTCAGGAACCGCAGCCTCAGTGGAGAACGCCAAGAGCCTTCTGCCAACCGCGGTTTAGTACGGAGCTGTTAGATTATTGAAACCAGTTGCTCTGCAATTAATCGACAGTTTTCATCAGGGCGGCTCCGAGCGTCAGGCGGTGCAGCTCACCCGCCTCCTGCATGAGAGCGGCCGCTTTCGCGTTCAGGTCGCCTGCTTGAATCCAGGAGGCGTACTGCGCTCTGAGGTCGAGAATCTTGGCCTTGGCGAGGTACCAGCGTTCCCGCTGAACAGCTTTTACGACCGCAATGCCTTTGTTCAGCTTCGGCGTTTCGTCCGGCATCTTAGAGCTTCCCAGATTGACATCCTCCATACGCACGACTTCTACACAAACATCTTTGGTACAAGCGCCGCCGCGCTGGCGCGCGTGCCTGTCCGCATTGCCTCGCGTCGCGAGACCCTGGGAATGCGCACACCCGGCCAAAAGCGCGCTGAACGATTTGCATACTCACTTTCGCATCAGATTGTCGCCAATTCACAGGCAGTTTGCCAGCAACTCATTGACGAAGGCGTACGGGCTAGCAAGATCGCGGTGGTCTATAACGGTCTTGATCTCGATCGAGTGGCGCCTGAGATGGCAATGCCACGAGAAACCGTGCTCGCGGCGCTTAACCTGCCGCCAGAAGCTGGTACATACAGACGCTTTGTGACAATCGTCGCTAATATGAGACATGACGTTAAGGACTATCCGATGTTTCTGCGGGCCGCCCAGCGGGTGCATGAGATGGTGCCGGATGCCGGCTTCCTGCTTGCTGGCGAAGGCGAGCTCATGCAATCGATTCGCGGCGTCGCCGTCGCGCTGGGTATCGCGAGTGAGACGTTTCTTCTTGGTCGTTGCGAGAATGTTGCGCAGCTCCTCAGTATTTCCGACGTCTGCGTCTTGAGCTCGAGGGCGGAGGGTTTCTCAAACTCGATTCTCGAATACATGGCGGCGGCTCGACCGGTTGTGGCGACCGACGTCGGCGGCGCGCGGGAAGCTGTCATTGAAGCTGAGACCGGCCACCTTGTGCAGTCGGGTGACGACGCGACGATGGCCGAGCGGATTATCTCATTGCTCGGCAATCCCGAACAGGCGCGCGCTATGGGTCAAAAGGGCCGGTGCGTGGTCGAGCAGAAGTTTTCCTGCGCGGCCCAGCTAAAGCACACTGAGGAACTTTACGATAGACTGCTCGAAGAGCAGCGGGTTTTGTCTCCCGTGAAAGTCGAAAACGCAACGCGGGAGAGCGCGTGAACAGAATGCAGCAAGACCTAATTGACGAAAGAGCGCAAACAGACGGCCCTGGCCAATCCCGGGACTCGGGACGTGAGGCCGCTCAGGAGACGCCGCGGTTGCGTATTCTGATGGTCGCGCCGTCTTTCGACATTCTTGGTGGGCAGGCGGTGCAGGCCGCCAGGCTTCTGGAACGTTTGCGCGAACAGCCTTGTTTCGAGGTCGGGTTTTTGCCCATAAATCCCCGCCTGCCGGGTTTGTTGAGGAAATTGCAGGCAATCAAGTATGTGCGCACAATCGTTACCTCGATACTTTATTGCTGGACCCTGCTCGCGCGTATCCCGCGCTACGACATCATCCATGTCTTCTCAGCCTCGTATTTCTCGTTCTTGTTGGCCCCAACGCCGGCAATCCTGATCGGTAAACTTTATCGGAAAAAGGTTCTCCTCAACTATCACAGCGGCGAGGCCGAAGACCATCTTACGCGCTGGCGGCGCTCGGCAATCCCCACAATACGATTGGTTGACGAAGTGGTTGTTCCTTCGGAATATCTCGTTCGAGTCTTCTCCCAGTTTGGTCTACAGGCGCATTCCATCTATAACATCATCGAGACTGACAAATTTGGTTTTCGCGAGCGAACTCCTTTGCGACCGGTCTTTCTTTCCAATCGCAATTTGGAGGTTCACTATGGCGTGGATCGAGTGCTGCGTGCATTTGCGATCATTCAGCAACGATTTCCTGAAGCAAGCTTGACCGTTGCCGGCAACGGCAGCCAGCGAGGTTCGCTTGAACGTCTCGTGACTGAATTGCGCTTGCAAAATACCAAATTCATCGGGCAGCTTCTGCATGAAGAGATAGTCAAACAGTATGAAGCGGCAGATATCTACTTGAACGGATCTGAGATCGACAACCAACCGCTTTCAATTCTTGAAGCCTTTGCTTGTGGACTTCCCGTTGTGACGACCGATGCCGGTGGGATTCCCGATATGGTCACTAATGGTGAGACAGGATTTGTAGTCAAATGTGGTGATTACGAAGCGATGGCCGAACATGCCATTCGCTTACTTGAGGATCCGGGACTGGCGCAGGCCGTTTCCCAACGCGCGCGACAAAAATGTGGGAAGTATAGTTGGGAAGCGGTGCGCGAACAGTGGCTTAATCTCTACTACAAGCTGGCAAACGAACAGCCAATAATGCGACCGGAAGCGCGCAAGGGAGAAGTTGCGCAGCAGGAACCGATTACGTCGGAATCAAATGTTGTGAGCAGATGAGATCAAAGCTCGCAAAACTCCGGAAGATGACTTTTGATGAGCTTCGTGTGCGTGGCTCACAGGCACTCGCTGCTTTTGCCGAGCGTCGAGCTTGGTCGCCACTTACGCGACTGCCAACCGACCAGGCTCTGCTTGCCCAGCTTGACCCGGCTCGATGTGGTGGCCGTGAATTGTGGTCTGCGACGGAATTCCTCGGGCACTTCCAAGCGAGAAAGGAACCCAGGTTTTTCGCATCATTCACTGATCCAGAAGTTACGGTCGTGGAGTTGCAAGCCAGATGGTCCGAGGCCGAACAAGGGATCGTCAAGCAGGCCAGCAAGATTTCTCAAGGACGATTTGATCTACTCGGTCTGCGTGATCTTGGCTTTGGTGATCCAATTGACTGGCATCTCGAGCCTGTATCAGGCAAACGGGCGCCGTTGATTCATTGGAGCCGTTTGAACTTTCTAGATGCGGATGTTACCGGTGATAAAAAAATCGTCTGGGAATTAAATCGCCATCAGTACTTTGCCACACTGGGTCAG
>JBGPNE010000412.1:0-3864 GCA_041487335.1 Pyrinomonadaceae bacterium | reverse complement strand
TAATTGAAGAAGGTAAAGGTATTGTCAAAAGAACGATGCCGTCGAAGCCTTAAGCTGAGTAGACAGCTAGGTAGCTCTAATTCACGGGATCGGCAGTCTCGCTCGGTTGCTTTACAGATGGACGTAGACTGATGAGGAGGCTAGAAACATGCGCAAACTCGCATTGATGATCACAAGCGGTTTAGTGATATTCAATTTACTCGCTGATAGGATTCAGTCTCAGACTACCGGTCAACAAGAAAAACCGGGAGCCGTCAAACTTCGATCAACGGAAGTTCTGGTTGATGCGGTTGTAGTTGATCACAGGAATCGGTTAATAGGCGATTTGACCGCTCAGGATTTTGAAATCTACGAAGATGGCGTCCCTCAGCGGCTTGATTCGTTTCGAGTGATTCGTGGAGGGTTAGAGAAACCCGGGAAATCACCAAAAGGTTCGGACGTCCAGCCGAACCCGGAAAGCAAATCTCCCGCAATCCAATCGACTCTCGCTAACTTGACGATTCTACTGCTGGATTACTCGACCACGAAATTCGAAAATCAAAAGCTCATTCAGAAAGCCTCAATCAAATTTGTTGAGGAACGGATGCAACCCAAGGATTTCATGGCGGTCTTTATTCTCGGTTCCGGGCTTCGGCTCCTGACAGATTTTACCAACGATAAACCAAAGTTGATTGAAGCGCTGAAGAAAACCGATCTTGCGGGTTCCGCCGCGGCATATGATCGCGCGACGCTCAACTCCAACATCGAGGCGGGGCAGTCGCCGCTTATGCAGTTCCAGGAGAGTAGCATCGGGTCCACTCCGTCTGGACCAAACGCCACGGCTGCAGCCGCAGCACTTGCTAGTCGCCTTCAAAGCTTAGGAACCGCGATCATAGCGCAACACGTCGCATCATTGGATGTGGCTCTGCGTTCCGGACTGGATCGTCGACAAAGCCTGGGCGTGCTTTCTGCGATTCGGGCCATCGCCGCGGGGGTAAAAACGATTGAAGGAAGAAAGACGCTGATGCTGTTTTCGGAAGGTTTTGTGGTCGGACCTTCCGTCGAAGACGAGCTTCATTCCGTAACCGCGTTTGCGAACCGATCGCAACTAGCGGTTTATTGCATTGAGTCGCAGGGATTGGAAACAAGGGAGCTGAGGGGGGATCTGGTGCCGCGCGATGATCTTAGCACCACCTTACAGAACCCGCAGGATAATAAGATTCCCAGAGGAGGTGAGACCGGCTTCGATCGGGCACGACAGGCCGGTGGTGATTTGCGTGAAAGCGCGTTGCGGTATATGTCCAATGCAACTGGAGGATTCCTTATTCACAATACTAACGACCTGAGCGTCGGGCTCGATCGCATTGACCAGGAGATGAGGAGTTACTATCTGTTGTCCTATCGTCCAAAAGATGATCGACTCGACGGCAGATTCCGTCAGATCCGAGTTAGCGTGAAAAAACGGGAGCTGACTGTGAGAGCGCGCAGCGGCTATTACGCAATGCCTGCGGGTTATGAGTTTCTTACTCCTGGTGAGTTTCAACTCGCCGAGCAGGTTCGCAGGACCGATGCAGCGGCTAAGATACCGGTGTTCCTGCGCGTCGCCGGTTTTCAGGAAGATAACAAACAGTACCGAGTGCCGGTCATTCTCGAGATTCCTTCCGCGTCCATTCGATTTGAGACCATTCAAGGGCGGCATTTAGCTCGCTTGGTTATGGTAGGGCTAGTTCGCAACGGCGCGGGCATTCTGCTAAAACGCTTCGGCGGCCCGATGCAGGTTGATGTGACTGACGCCGAATACAAAGTTCTTGAACCGGGCACAGTCAGCTTTGTCAATCACATTCAACTTTCGTCGGCAGGCGAATATTCTTTCGAAGTCCTGGTCAAGGACTTGCTATCCGGAACGGTTTCAAATGATCAACAGACGATCAATCTTCCCTCGCCAGGTGAATCTCCCTTTAGTCTGAGCACAATCCTGCTTTCAAAGGAAGTCGACAAGTCGGTGTCCACGCGCGATCCGTTCCTGACTGTGCAAGGAGTGAAAATCTTGCCTTCGGCGCGTTGCCAATTCCGGAACGGCGAAGATCTGATCTTTTATTTCGACATATATAATGCGCAGGCCGGTAGCGACGGAAAGAAATCCGATGTCTCAGTCGAGCTGTCGTTGATGCGCGAAGGGCGATCAATGAACGCTCGACTTCCGAGCTATCATTTGAACGAAGACTCGGGCCCAACCTCTCACATAACATTCTCACGCTACCTGCACCTTGCTGGACTACCTTCCGGGAGTTACAGCCTGGTCATAGATGTCAGGGACAATCTGGGAAAGTACAGCGCGCGGGGGCAAGCGGCCTTCAGCCTTGTGAATTGAAGTAGAAATCGGAGTTTAAGCCTATGGTAACTTGCGTTCCCTGGCCTTCAATTGTTGGTAACGTGACATAGTAGACTGCGCATCGGATTGTCGACCCGCCTTCCCATAAGCTTGGGCGAGCTGATAGTACCCGTAGGATTTGTTTGGATCCAACTGGACGGCTCGCTCCAGAAGCTTGATCGCCTCATCTATCTGACCTTGCCGCAAACGTAATTTTCCGGCCTCATAATGCGCATCTGCGTATAGCGGGTCCAGTCGAGTGGCCTCTTCAAAGTGCGTTAGAGCCTCTTCGTTCTGTTGGGTCGAGACCAGGATGAAACCCAGATGATAATGAGCTCTGGCGTGTTGTGGATTGCGACCGAGTTCTTTCCGAAGCTCTTCTGCCGCTTCCGCAAATTTATATTGCTTTAAGAGCGCCAGTCCCGCGAAGTAATGGACATCAGCAAGTGATGGGTTTATTTCCAGCGCCTTTGAGAACTCCGCCGAAGCACTTGCATAATCTGCTTCCAAAGCATGAACCTGCCCCATCGCGAGATGCAATTCAGCCGCCTGTGGGTACTTCACCAGGAGACCTCGAACGATCTGTCCGCCCCGCTGACGTTCGCCTAAATGAGCGAGCGATAATCCGAGAGCGAACAGCACTTGGGAATCATCGATACCTCGATCTGCCAGAGGCCCCAGTATCTGCGCGGCGCGAACATAATCGTCGGCAAAAAAATAGCTAAGGCCCAGAAGCACATTAATCGGCATTCGGTCTGGTTGACTGGTTCGCGCTTGTTCGAGCGGCGCAATCGCCTGGCGAAACTCTTCTGCCTTAAAATGTGCCAGACCCGAATTGTAGGCGATATCCGGAAGATCGGCGTACCACTTGGCTGCCTGGTCAAAGTACCTGGCGGCGTGTTTGAAATCGGATTGATTTGCAGCCGACAACCCTAACTGGTTATATGCGCCGCCGGCGATCTGTGTGTACGCTCTTTCGGCTATCTCTAAACGCATTCGCTCGTTGCTATCTGGCGTACTCTGGTTGATTACTACGACTCCACCTTTCAGGCCGGGCACATTATTGGTCTCATCAGGAGCAAACGAACCGCTTTTGAAGTAAGATTTCATCCGCTCAGTTTCGCTTTGCGCCGATTTGGCCCTGTACCGTGCCGCCAGATCTGCGTGGGTGGCGGCCTCCTGCATCTTTCCCTGGCGGCGAAAAGCCTGAGCGAGCAAATAGTGACCGGTGGCAATCTGATACTGATTTCGACTCGGATCTTGAGTGAGCCGAATCGCTCGTTCAAGCAAGGGGATAGCCTTTTCTCGTTCCCCCAAAAGAGAATACGCCTGCCCCAGGAACAAAGGCGCGTCAGGTTTTTGAGTGTCGAGTTGCGCGGCCTTGTCCAAGAAGCGGACTGCTTCCTGAAGCCGTCGCTCGGTCAGATGAACCAATCCGAGCAGATAGTTGGACAGATAATCATTTGGGTCGCGCCGCAATTCAGCCTGGAGCTACTCGATTGCTTCCGCGATCT
>JBGPNE010000411.1:0-3870 GCA_041487335.1 Pyrinomonadaceae bacterium | reverse complement strand
TGGCCGCAGAGAGGTTATTGCTTTGGGCCGGTGACTGTGGAACCGTGACTACTGTCGTGCCGCTTGCTGTGTCGACGCCTGCGCGGTTGGTTGATTCGGACGAAGCTGTGCGTTCAAGCTTCGCCTCAAAAGCAAGCTGGTCTCTCAGGCTCTTCAGATCGATCAGCAAATCCCTGGCCGATTGATACCGTTCCTCTCTGTCTTTCCGCAGCGCTTTCGAAACGATCCGCTCCAGCTCTGCCGGGACTTCTCTTGAGTAGCGCGCCAGTGGCGCTGGCTCGTGTGTCAAGATAGCTGAGATCGTGTTGGCCGCGCCCTCAGCAGCAAATGGCTGTATATGGCTGACCATTTCATATAACACCGCCCCAAAACTGAATATATCGCTGCGAGCATCCAAAGGCTCTCCCCGCACTTGCTCAGGAGACATATAGGGCACTGTTCCCATTATCGTTCCCGGCTGAGTCAATAAACCTTCAGTTTCTGCCCCACTATCTCGCAAGGATCTTTCTTGAACCACCAGAGCCAGGCCGAAGTCCAGTACCTTCACTTGTCCTGATTCCGCAATCATTATGTTTTGCGGCTTGATGTCGCGGTGGGTAACCCCGCGCAAATGAGCATGGCTAAGCGCATCCGCCACCTGCACTGCCAGGTCAAGCGCCTCTCTAATCTTGAGTGACTTGCGCTGAATGCGGCTTGCCAGCGTCTCGCCTTCCACATATTGCATCACAATAAAGACGCGGCCGTTTTCTTCGGCGACTTCGTGGATCCCGCAGATGTTAGGATGGTCAAGCTTGGCTGCTGCCTGAGCCTCTCTGATGAGCCGCTTGCCGGCTAGCCCCTCTGCGACTGAATCGAACGGAAGAAATTTGATGGCAATCTTGCGGTCCAGGCGAGTGTCTTCTGCGAGGTAAACTTCTCCCATACCGCCTGCGCCGAGCTTATTCAGAATGCGGTAGTGAGAAATCGTTTCCGATATGACTGAGCCCTTCATGTCTTGGTGCGGGAACGAGTCTATCTCATCGCAGTAGATGAGGTCTACAGGGCATTATTCATCCCTCAGCTCTGAAGCTCTATGTCCTGCTCGAATGCATCGACACTGCCTTCCAACCGCTGCCTTTGTTGATAAACGTCAGCGTGTAAAAAATAGTGAATGGGCCGCCATCGTCGGAGGCCTCGCCCGGACTCGTGCCCCGTTGACGCACCGACACTCCGCGCACAACCGCCATGTCGCCATACACGGAGACTGTCACGTTGTTGGTCTCCAGCTTCGAATACTTCAACCCCCCTGATTCGAGATCATCCAGCAATTGCTGGCGGGTCATTTGCTCTCCGGCGCGATGCGTCCAGATGAAGCTCTCATCCAACAATGACTCCAGTTTCTTGACATCAGAAGCGAGCACAGCCTCATGAAAAGCGGTCTCGGTTGCAGCAACTTCTCTCCTCGCGTCTTCTTCTGAGCGGGGCATCCTGGTCGCCTGCCAACTCACGACCTGCCACTTACCATTGCGCTTGAGAAAGGTACCGGTGTTCAAGTAGTTCGCAGTCGCGGTCTTCCCTCCCCTCCTGGTCGTGCCTACCAGGCGAAAGGCGACGATCGCGGTCGTGCCGTACTGCTGAATGCGAATGTCCTCAGCAGAGTATGCGGTCGAAGGGTCTTCGGGCTTGAGGGCGGACGCCGAGCGCGTGTCACGCATGATGTCGGCCTTGCCGATGCGTCGCCCCGACGAGCCTGTGTAGATCAGGTCCTCAGCCCAGAAGCGGTCGTGCATCGCGGCGTCGTTGCGCGACGCGCCGTCGAGGAACTCTTTTAGAAGACTGGTCAGCGCGGCCGCATCCGGCGCCGTCTGCGCGCGCAGGCCAGGCCCGAGCATTAGCATCACGATCACGGTTGAAAGAATGCGCTTCATGCGTTTCTCCTTCTGAAGGACTCAACGTTTAATGAGTGAATTCACTTCGCGGGAACGTGAGTCGTTGTTACGTCCGCTATTAATTTGTCGTTCTCGCCGAAGACGGTCGTGCGGACAATGCTGACAGTTCTTCCCTTCTTCACAAAAGACGCGACAGCCCTGAGCTTGCCCTCTCTTTGATTGCTCGCGAAACTCGCATTCAGCGTTATGGCAAGAGGGAAGCCTGACATTCCTTCACTGAACTCCGTCGATCCCATCGCCAAAACTGTTGCGGTGACGTCAGCAAGCCAGAGCATCGCTCCGGCATGAACGGCACCATATGGGTTCTTGATACCCGGTTGAATTGGCATCTCTGAAGTCACACGCTCCGCTGTTTGCTCCACTACTTGAAACTCGATGAGCCCTGCAACTTTCATCTGCAGTCACCTCATTCTTCAAGATCACTTTGGACTTGGCGGTCTCGACAAGACTCTGCGCGATCACGTTCGTATTTGCGGCACCGATAACAGCGGCGCTCAAACGGAGTTACCGACGCTTGCCCAGAAGCCACGATTTCAAAATGCCCGGCTTTGTATCGTCAGTTGAGAAGTACTCTTCTATCAACCTCTCGTACAGTTCGTCACGCGCGGAGGTTTCTAGTTTTTTCCCGAAGGGCATTTGGCCCCCTTTGATGTAAGAGCTGATCACGACATCATCCATAGGCCAGCTCAGAGCCCCGAGCTGCGCGTGCTGATGGCAAGTTGCACACGACATCGCGCGTCCTGCAACTGTTTCCTCAAAGCCTTCTCCGAAGCGATGATTACGTTCCTCCCGACTCGCCGAACCGAGCCCGGGACCAAACTTACTCTCGTCCAGGTACTTATCAAACCGGGGCGATCCATAAGTCAAGAAACGACGGTTGACTGCCACGACTGCTTGCTGCTCGCTCACACTCACACTGCCGGCTTCGGGAAAAATCGGAAGAATGCCGCTCTTGTGGCAGCGCGCGCAGTTGTCATCGCCCTCTCCCAGCTCCCAGCGCCCCCTTAAGCTGATCGCACCATCCGGGCGATAGGTTCTGAAATAGTCTTTGAAATAGGCGTTGAATGTACCATCAGAACCGACGATCGCCGACACAACTGAAACGTTGCGGATACGAGGGCGCGCTTTCGGATCAGTCACTCCGAATTGAACCCATTTCTCTGGAACTCCCATCTCCGCATTCCCTGGAACGACGATCAAGAGCCTCACCTTGCTGTCATCGTTGTCAGGAGTCCCCAGGTGCCGCGATCTGTAGCTGAAGAACAGGAGTTGTTCGGAAGGCTCTCTTGTCGAGTTCAATTCGCGCAGAAAAGACTTCGCCCGCTCCAGAGTCTCATAGCGGCTTACGGACCGTAGGAATCTTTGAGACAGCAGGAACTCAGGCACTTGCACGTACTGTCGCGTCTCGACGAAGTACTGCCTATCGGGCACAGTAAAGCCAAGCTCATGACCTGGCAGTTGATCGAGCGAGGCGGTTTGAATGTATTCAACAAATTTGCGATAGCGGCCGACAAAGCTCTCGTCCTGCGAAAGCCTGCGCTGCCGAAGAGTAAGCGCGATCGAATTGAGCACTCTCTCGTAGCCCGCTAGTTTGTCATCATCCTGGTAAGCCACCCGGGCAGCTACAACGAGCGCATCGACCCTTGCTCTAACCCACGCGTCCGGGTCGAACTTGATGCGCGAAGGGGGAGAAGCGTGAAGGGACTCACCAACAAGTATGAGACAGATGAGGATTTTGCTCAGCCGGAAGCTCATGAATAGACTTCACGTGCTACTCGCAATAAGCCTCGGTCAGCTTGCGAAAGTGGTAGCCCATTGCTGCCAGCCTCATCGAATCCGCAAACGCGCCGCGATGATGAGCAAGCGTCTGAGTGAAGTAGCGCCAGAATTCCCACCGATCGTGATCGCGCACACCCAGCTTAAGCGTGATGCGCGTGAGCGC
>JBGPNE010000410.1:0-3877 GCA_041487335.1 Pyrinomonadaceae bacterium | reverse complement strand
TATCAGGCTACACAGAAGAGGCCACAATTCATCACGGCGTCCTCACCGAAGGGATAGCGTTCCTTCAGAAACCGTTTACTCCGGACGGGCTGGCGCGAAAGGTTCGTCAACTGCTCGACCAAAACTGATAATGACATCGCCCGTCTATCTGGAGCTTGGAAGTACTGGCTCAAGAAGAATCGGCGGCGGGTCACATAGCACCATCTGCAACCTTCGTACTGACGCACTTCTCCCCGCCGTTTCTGAATCATCGTCCGGCGCGCTGTGTATTTTCGCCAACTAACGCACCGTTGTCTCGGCCACTTGTTTGCACTGGACAAGTCGACCACCCTGTCCTTCGGGGTCAATAGTGGTATCCGGGTGAGGCTGGAGGTGGGCGGAAGGAGTGACATGGTTAAGCAAAGGAAGGTGCTGGTGGCTGATGATGACCGGATCACGCGAGAGATCATCGGGGCAATACTGACCCGGGCCGGTCACGAAGTGGTGTTCGCCGAAGACGGGAAGAGCGCGCTGGAGAAGGCATCGACCGAGAAGCCTGACCTCGTTTTCATCGACGGCTTGATGCCCAAAATGCACGGCTTTCTGGCGTGCAAGGCGATCAAGGAACTTGATAGACCGCCAAAGGTCATCTTGCTCACCGGCATCTACACCAAACCGGCTTATGAGAGAGAAGCCAAGGGAACCTTTGGCGCGGATGATCTGCTGAGGAAACCATCATCCCCTGAGGAGTTGCTCGCCTGCATTGAGAAGCACCTGCCGAGCGAGACAAAATACCTGGATGCGAGCGAGATTCAGACTGAAGAGCACGATCAGCCGATCGAAGATTCACGTGACTCAGGAATTGGAGCCGGCGCTAATCGAGCTTAGCAAACAGTGCGAGGCGCGTCCGGATCAAACCACGATCGACTCGCCCGTGGCCGGGTGATTCTGCGGAAAGAGATTCTGAATGACAAAGGCATTTGCTTTGGAGAAGAATCCGGCAGGTCCATTGCCGGCGAGCCCAATCCTTGAGCACTCGCTACTACTATCATTTGTGGAAGGCGATGAGGATCTGCTACGAGGCATATGTGGACTATTCCTCGGTCACTATCCGGCGCTCTTATCAAAGATCCGCGACGCCATAGCGCGCGCTGATGCTGACGGACTTGCGCGTGCCGCCCATACCCTCAAAGGATCAGGAGGATACTTCCTCTGCGCGTCTGCTCTCAGAGCGCTGGTTGATTTAGAGCTGATTGCGCACGGAGGCGATTTGAATAACGCACCCGAGCGGTTCGCCGAACTGGAGTCGGAATTGGAACGGCTCAAGCCCGAACTGCTTATCCTTTCGGGCAGATCGGGCACGGCGCAAAGTCTCCAGGAGTGAGGTTCGAGTTCAATGTCGATGCGTACCGGGCGGACCAGGCCTTCGGAGACTTCAAACGCCGATGTGAAAGGTCACGTCGTTCGCAAGGTTGTTGGTCTCCATCATTCGCTTCGCTTTTTCCAGGCTGTCCATCATATCGCACCGATAGAACGGTTTGTTGATCAGGATATCCGCCTTTCCGGTCGCATCCATCACTGATCCGTCCGGCGTCTCCAACATGGTCCAAAGGATTACGGGTATGGCTGCGCTGCCAGGGTGAGCTTTCATCTTTTCAATCAAGCTGAAACCGCTTTCGCCTGGCATCATCGCATCGGTTATGACAATGTCGGGTGGATCACTGTCAATTATCTTGATGGCATCTTGAGCATTGGTGGCGGACACCAGCGAGTACTCCGTTTTCCCGAGGAACAGGCTCATCATTTCGTGCACGAATGCGTCATCATCAACCAGCAATACCCTGAACTGCGTCGCAGCAGGCGGAACGATCTCGTCGATTACAATATCCATCAGCCGTCCTCCTCTTAATCAGTTGTCCAAGCGAGCAATCCGGGAGCCAAGCCTAACTCAAGTAAACTCTATGATTGAGCTGGTGGATGGCGAATTGTGTCACATTCTTGAGATGAGCGGTGTGTCATCGTGGGGCAGGTCCAAAGTGAGCGCTTGGCGATTCATCCGAATGAAACTAGGCTCCCGGGTTCTCGTCATGGGTCAAGACCCTCCAGAATGATCAGCGCCCTGCGCAACTGATCGTCACTTACCCGTTCATCGCCGAGCATCTCCATGGTCCTTAGTAGCATTCCCCTTGTCCCCAGCTTTTCCATTTCCTTCAGTCGGGCCTCTTTCTCTTTGCTTGTTGTCGGCCCGCGACGTTTTTTGTCCTGAGGATCACCGTTTGATTGTTTGGCCATTTCTCTTCCCGTTCTTGCGAGCTGAGTACGCTCGCCGATTGGCTTGCCGAGGTTAACTCGGAGGCGTGAGCAAAGGCTACAACGCCCGCGAGACGCTCGCAATCCGCGGAGCTCTATCTCCTTGCGCGTCTCGCGCAACTCAGAATACGCATGGGCGGATGGTGATGCAAGCACAATTCGCGAATGCGTTTCGGCGTTCTTCGAGTCAACCATAGCTTCGTGCTGTTTTGCTTCGTACGCCGGTGACGCGGGTCTTAGCGCACTTCGATCGATGGTGTTTTGCCGACGCTTTGGGTTATCGCCGCTGGCTGCCCTGAGAGACCGCTCAAAACCGTTGTCCCTCCAATCCCCAGCTCCAACGCGACATTGTCGCGAATCTCCTCGCCTGTGGGGCCGGCACACAGTCGCGGCGCAGCAGGCGAAACCTAACTCACTTGTTCTCAACCTTTAAAATGAGAGGAATGAAGCGAAGTGACGGCACATTGGTTGCCGATAGGGAGAATGAGTATCCGCGGCCGGTGAGCGCGGGAACAGTTGAGGAGCCGCTAATGAAATTGCTTTTTCAAAACTACGATCCTCGGGGACCGAGGAGCCTTTTGCAGCAACCCACCATCGAGTTGCACGTCAAGCGCGCAGTCCTGACTTGCTTCAGAGCGAGTCGGCGCCTGGTAGAGCTATCTGTCTGCTCGCTATGCCTTCTTTCGATGGCCGCTCCGGTTTGGGCGCAGAAACTCAATACCGATCTAACGACGAAGAGCCTTGAGGACTTGATGAACATCGAGGTCACGTCGGTGTCGAAGAAAGAAGAGAAATTGTTTCAGACTGCAGCGGCAGTCTATGTCATCACGCAGGAAGAGATCCGGCGGTCCGGCATGGCCAGTATCCCGGAGTTGCTGCGGCGTGTGCCTGGCCTGGATGTGGCAAGAATTGACGGGACTAAGTATGCGATCAGTGCGCGCGGATTCAACGGACGAATCGCCAACAAGCTTCTGGTTCTGATCGATGGGCGCAGCATCTACTCGCCCGAAACGTCGGGAGTCTATTGGGAAGTCCAGGACCTGTTGCTTGAGGACATCGAGCGGATAGAAGTGATTCGCGGTCCCGGTGGAACGGTTTGGGGAGCGAACGCGGTCAACGGGGTCATTAACATCATCACCAAGCGCGCGCAGGAGACCCTGGGTGGATTGGTTACGGCGGGTGGAGGGACTGAGCAGCGAGGCTCCGGCGGTATACGGTACGGAGGTAAGATGGGTGAGAACGCTTACTATCGTGTCTATGGCAAGTATTTCAACCGCGGAGGTCTGGTTGACACGTCTGGTCGCGACGCCAATGACGGCCAGGAGGCGCTACGCGGGGGCGGGCGATTGGATTGGCAGGTGAATCACCGCGACTCGTTCACTCTGGAAGGAGACATCTATCACAGCCACTTGAGGGAGAACCCGATAGCAATCTCTCTCGTCGCCCCCTTTGCGCCGCCTATCAACAGACCGGGAGATTTTTCCGGCGGCAGCCTGTTGGGGCGATGGACTCGCAGCTTCTCTGAGCGGTCCGATATGGAGCTGCAGGTCTACTACGATCGGTTCAGCCGCGACATCTTTGAAATCGG
>JBGPNE010000409.1:0-3881 GCA_041487335.1 Pyrinomonadaceae bacterium | reverse complement strand
GTGGGTCTCTGATGCTCCAGCCTACGGACCGCGCAGCGTGCCCTCGCGTTTCTGCATACCCACCTCGTGAGAGGTGGCTCCCTGATGCTTCAGCCTACAGACAGACAGACCGGTCCGCGCGCCCTCGCATTCCTGCATACCCACCTCGTGAGAGGTGGGTCGCTGATGCTCCAGCCTACAGACCGCGCCGCGCGACCTCGCATTTCTGCATACCCCCCTCGTGAGAGGTGGGTATGCGCGAAACTCTGACGCGCACCCACGAGTCCCCGCGATTTTGCTCGCCGAAGTATGCTATGGTACCCTCGACGCAAGTGGACGGAGTTGCTGAAGGTCAGCAAGCGTGATGTTCCTAATTTCGTCTTTGGAGGTTTCCGAATGACATCAGAGCATCCTTTATCGCGACCCCGCTTCCTTGTCACCGCAATCCTATTAATTATCGCTGCAATCGCCTGCGTTGAGGTGACTCCCGCACAAGTCGGTGAATCGCAGGCAAGAGAATCGCAAGCAAAAGAGACTGTTCAAGATTCAATCAATCGTGCCAAAGAGCTACTAAAGTCGAGGCAGTATGAGAAGGCTGCTGATCTTCTTAGACAGGTAATCGCATTACAACCAGATTCCGCGGTGGCTCACTCCCACCTTGGCGTAGCAGTGCTCCGGGTCGGACGTGCAAGCGAGGCGCTGGCATCGGCGCAGCGCGCCATCGAACTCGATCCCGGCTACGCATTCAGCTATCTCGTTCTGGGCGAAGCCAATCAGGCAATGAACCGCTTTGATGAAGCCATAGCAGCGGTCAGGCAGGCAATCCGCATCAATCCTGATTATTTCGATGCGTATGGCGTACTAGGTTCGCTCTATGGTCAGACGAAACGCGACGAGGAGTCTCTGGATGCTTTCAATCACGCGCTTCGTCTCGATTCGAAGAACGCAGATGTGTATAACGGATTGGGCATCGCCTTCTACCGCCTTGGCCGGCATGAAGAAGGAATCAGGGCCGTAAACGAGGCGGTGAAACTCAATCCGAATTTTGCCAACGCCTACATGAATCTCGGCAACTGGTATAACGAACTTGGAAGATACGAGGAAGCAGTCGAAGCGTTCACCAATGTCATCCGCATTGCTCCGAGATTTCCTTACGCGTACTTCAGCCGAAGCGTTCTAAGTCTTTATCTGGACCGGGGTGATCTGGCCGGCGACGATGCCAGGGTTTTCCTCAGCCTGGGTGAGTGGTCCAGAGAGCGTGCTCCTTACATGGCGATTGTCGGCACGTTGGGTTATATGAAAGCCGGGCGGGTAGACGACGCAAACAAGCTGCTTGACCTCGCCCACAAACGGCTGAACGCGAGTGCGTGGCCTTATCCAATCGTTGCCTACTTGAGGAAGGAGATTTCGAAAGACGCTCTGCTGTCTTCGGCAACGGATAATGACAAAATGACGGAGGCTCGCACGTACATGGGTCTGGCGCTTGCGGTCACTGGTGAGCGCCGAGAGGCGTTGAAACACCTGCAGTGGGTCAAAGACAACGGGAACAAGTCATTCGTGGAATTTCCGGCGGCTTTGATGGAACTGCGCCGACTCGATCAAACCGAGGTGGATCATGTTCGGCAGCGGCTATGAAGAGTCGCTTTGGAGTCATGCTGGAGTTCTATCAGCAATTCATTCCTTTCACGATCTATGCCTACCACGCGTGGCTTCAAGCGCTCTGCTGAGTTGGCCTCACTTAGATGGATCGATTTCTGGCGAGATGCTCCCGTTATCTTGCATTCATCGAGCGCAATAATAACCGTTACTGCTCTCTTGCCTCATCCCGTCCAGGTTCGTCTCGCTCTGCTTTTATTTCCACCGCAGCAGGCAAGGAATCCATTCTCTTGATGAATGCCGCGACCTGCCGAATGTTCTCATCCGACAGCAAATTTCGCCACGTGGGCATCGACGTGTTGCGTATGCCGTGTTTGACGATCCAGAAGACCTCGGCATCGGTGTAAGAAGTGCCGTGCCCAGGCAGTTGTGGCGCCGGAGGATAGAATGACGCGCCGAGCACGCTCGCTCGTCGGTTCAATTGCCCGTGACACTGCGCACACATCCCTTTGTAAATCTCGGCGCCAGCAACCAGATCATCATCGGTCGGAAGCGCGGCGCTGCCAGGCTGCTCTGACGAACGCCGCGCGACTGAAGCCCGGACAGCAAGCGGAAGGATTTTCCTCTCCAGACTGGACGGCGCTGCGTCGGCGTTGATCGGGACGAGGCCCATCTTAATCATCAAGACGCCGACCAACATCGCAACCAGCGATACTCCGACGAGCGCCGTCAAACCGTGATAGAGAAATCTCTTCACTTCTCCTCCTCATCCAGCCTTAACTGCCGCGCGGGGCAGCCTACTCGGTAACTATCAACGTTCCCGACATCTCTTCGTGGCCGACGCCGCAGAACACATCACAGGCGAATGCGAAGCGACCCGCTTTATCGGGCGTTAAGCTTATTCGGTTCACAGAGCCCGGCTTGATGTCTGTCCGAATTCCGAAGTCGGGCAAGGTAAACCCGTGCTTAACGTCTTCGGAGCTGACCTCGATCACGACTGGTTCTCCCTTCTTTACGGTGATCTCCGCTGGCGAATACTCAAACTTCTTTGCGGTCAGCTTGATCACTTTGTCTTTGGGCACACCCGAGCCGATAACAACCGTGCCCGCGGCGAGTCCCGCCGCTGCGTATGCGACGAGAGCCATCATCAGAACTTTCGTCATTCTTTCCTCCCTGTTTAATTAAGAATCTATGCCTTCGAGACCGGCAGTTCCGCGATCTCAAAGCGAGCCTTCCGAACATCCGCTTCGACGTCACGGAAGCCCAGTCCTTTGTACGGCGCACTGGCGTCCCACGGCAGTGGCGCGCGCTTTGGTGCAGAGCCCGGAGCGGGCAACGGAAACATCAGCGACTTGGCTGCGTGATGCGCGATGTGCCCGGTCATGAAATGGTGCTCCTGGTGGATGTGCCCGTAGAAGACAGTTACGTTCTTGTAAGGCATGAGAGCGTTGATGACCGCCGTTCCGTCACGTGTCGTCCAGTCCCATTGTGGATAGAGGTCGAACAGCGGCCGGTGTGTGAGCACCACGATCGGCGCCTCTCTCTTCAGCCCGCCGAGATCCGATTGCAGCCATTTGAGCTGCGCTTCGCCCACCAGCGCTGAGGGGTCTGAGACGTTATCGACGACGACGAAGTGAACACCTTTATGATCAAAGCTGTAGTTGAGCTTGCCGAAGAACTCCTGATAGGCATCGCCTCGATCGAGAGAGGCGTCATGCTCGCCGGCCATGAAACGAACGGTCTTCGCCTTGAGGGCGCCGGCAATATCACGGAACTGTGCCATACGGTCGCGGCGCGCCTGCTTGTCTTCCGTGATGTGAGTAAGGTCTCCGGTGAACACTACGAAGTCGGGTTGCTCTTCCAGAGTGTTAACCGCTGCAACGGCCTTCTTGAGTGTTCCTTGAGAGTCGGGATTGATGGACGGCCCATCAAAGCCCCAGTGCGTGTCCGAGAGCTGGACGAAGTAGAATTCGTCCGGCGATGTACGACCTTCACTCGCGCCGCCGGCGCCGAGTACTTTGACACCAAGCCCGGAAGCAAACACAACGCCGCCAACGCCCGCCAGCTTAATGAAATCTCGTCTGTGCATCTTGTCCTCCTGGAATAATTCATCGCGTTCATTCACTAGTACTGATCTAGCTTCTTGAATATTCCCGGCAGAGTTGTAGAGTTTGAGGTTGGGAATAAAATTCCCGGAAACCGAGTCTCATGTTCAAGAGAAGTGAAGACCGGAAAGACGAGGCCCAGCTGGACCAGCAAAAGCGTGAGCAATTCGAAGCGCGCGTATTGCCGCATCTCGGGGCCGC